>JAGLQD010000001.1 GCA_023136985.1 Candidatus Sabulitectum sp.
CTTTCGGGAAAGCGAATTGCTGCGTGCTCGGTCTGGCGCTCCGCGTACACAAGAACCGGAGAGCCTCTGTTTCTTCAGAGGCTGGTGTATGCACTTGGATGTATGGGGGCATACAATGAGGTTGATGCAGTGGCAAGGCTACTTGGTGAAAAGCATCCTGAGTTTGGCCTGAGGGCGGGGAAGCCCGTTTACAGAGGTGAATCGTTAAAAATGATTTCATACAATATAAAAAGATGGAGGAAATAATGGCTGAGAATGCCAATGGATTGACCACAGAGCAGCTTCTTATCGGGCTTGGCCAGGCGGTTATGAGTATTGGAAATAAAATTGAGACTCTCGGTGAAAAGATGGATTCCATCTACACGGTTCTTGCGGATGATATAGCACCTGCATTGAAAAAAACTGAGTCAGGTGACAAAAGCGAGGCTGTTTCTGTGGATTTGACACCGCTTCTTGAGAAGTTTGATGAGTTTAAGACTATCCTTGAAAAGCAGGCACCAGCGGGAGAATCCGGTGATTCTCAGTTCTCTGCAGCTGTTTCTGAGAAACTGCAGGCCATAGAGGCTGTTTTGTCCGGTGAGATCCTTCCTGCTATAAAGGAAGCTAAGAATCACGAAGATGCTGCACAAATTGATCTATCTCCCGTTCTGGAGAAAATAGATGCCGTTACTGCGGCTATGAGCGAAATGGAAGTAATGAGCCAGCTTAAACCTCTTCTTGACGGACTCTCTGCTTCATTCGATAAGCTTCCGTCAGAGATGACTGACAAGCTGAAGGAGCTTAGGAAAGAAGACACTTCCAATCCCATGGAGAAAGTGGAGCTGAAACTTACTGAAGTTCACGGTAAGCTTGAGGAAATTCTGAAATCCTCTCAAGACAGAGAGTATGTCGAGACTTTATCTCTGGGGTTGACCCAGGTTAAAGAACAACTTGTTTCTTCTGGTGAACAGGTACTTGATGTGGTGAAAGTGGTGCCGGATAAGATAGACAAGATGGGGAAAGATCTCTCTGAATCCATGAAAGCGCTTTCTGAGACAACCGGAGAGATGCTGGACAAGACAGAGAAAAACATCAGTCAGTCAAACGACTCTCTCGGTGAGATAAAGAAAGAGCTTGAGAATGGATTGAAACTGAACACTGATATGACAGGTCAGATGGTGGATATTACTTCCAAGTTCGCTGACAAGGCCGAGGAAGATCGTATTCTTGACTTGAATACCAGAGCTATCACTCATTTCAATCATGGAGAGTTTCCCGAGGCCGAAGCTCTATGGGGGCAGGCATTGAATCTGTCACCGGAGAATTCTGAACTCCTGTGCAATACAGCTCACCTCAAAGCTGCCATGGAAGAAATGGATGAAGCAGAGCAGTTGTTCCGCAAGGCTCTTCAAGTATCACCTGACATGGAGCCTGCTGTTTCAGGGCTGGGAATGCTGATGGTTAGTACCGGCAGGGCTGACGAAACCATTGAATTCCTGAAAAAAGTGTTGATTGACGGTGACCCTTCAGTAAGAACTTCTATTGCTTACGCAAGAGCTCTTGCTGATCTTGAAAGACACGATGAGGCTGTTGAGCTGCTTGAAACATCTCTCAGGGCTGCACCGGGTAATCATGATCTGCTTGAAGAACTTGCAAAGTATGGACATGAGGAAAAGAGCTAGTTGAGGTTTTACTCACTTCTCTTTTTCTTTCTGGTGGTTTCCTGCGGGACTGTTGCTGACGCTCCCGGACTTATGAGCAGCCGGGAGAGAAGTGCAGTAGAGGCTGCAGCGGGTGATTCCCTGTTACTGAGTGGTGACAGGAACGGTGCAGCAGAAATGTATACAGCAGCAGCACTTCTACTGGAACAGGGAACTCCGGGAAGAATGGAACTCATCGAGAAAGCTGCAGAAGCCACTGTCGCCTCGTCCCCTGCCATTGCCAGGTTGCTGCTGGAGACATCCTGTGACCCTGCACCATTCAGAGCTTTAAGGATCGGGGGATGCAGTGTCGCTCCTGATATCATGTCCGGACTCGTTGCTGGAAAATTCGAGCTGCCGGATTATGTTGCCTTGATGGCTGCGGAATCTTCTCTTTCCTCCAACCCGTCTTTCGCACTGGAATTCCTTGAGTTGATCCAGGGGGATCTTCCGGGCAGTGCAGGAAAGGATAAACTTCTAGCCAGTTACAGAGCTTATCTGGGAGTGGGAGATTGGGAATTACAGGAAATCTACTGGAATAGAGCTTTTGCTATGGATGATGATAAGCTTAAATCCAGATTTTACCATTATCGGGGCATGGCCAGAGGAATATTCGGCTTCCGGGATTTTGTGGATTCTTTCAACTTATGGCCTGCTGGAGACATTCATGCCAGTGCGTATGAACTGCTGCGAGATACACTTCTGGCGGATTCTTCACTTGCGCGCCAGGTTGCTGACCCTTTTTACAGTGGTGGCCTCTGGAACGAAGTATACGACATGGCAGTGAATTCTTCTGACCCGTCGGCTCACATTGTATACCTTGGCGGTAGAACCAGAGACAGGCTTGGAAGGTATGATCAGGCCGTTAGCCTTCTTTCCGAATATCTTGAAGTATGGCCGGATGGTGAAGATGCTCCCAACGCCTGCATCTATCTTGCCAGGGATATGGCGGCACTTGGTATGGTTGAAGAGGCCATGGATCGGTTGGACTACTATGCTGCCACCTGGCCAGGGCATAGCAGGATCAGTAATCTGCCATGGTACAGGGGAAGTCTGCTGGCAGAAAACGGCTTCTGGGAGAGATCCATTCCATACTTCGCTGAGACTGTCAGAAGATACCCTTCCAACACAACTGTAGACGATGCAGAGTTTTACGGATGCCTGGCCCTTATGAAAATTGGAAGAACTGCGGAAGCCATTGAGGCTTTCGGAAACTTCAACAGCCGATGGACCCGTAGTGTATACCGCCCTTCATCCAGATACTGGTATGGAGTACTGAAGATCGAATCCGGTGACGAATCAGGCAGAGGTGTTCTAGACAGGCTTATCACAGGTAAACCGGAAAGCCTGCCTGCTGCTTTTGCCAGGGAATATCTGGGTCTTCCACCCTGGCGACCCAGTTACATTGAAGAACCTCTTGGGGCCTGGATGGCCCGCAATGGAAGAGTAGAAGCAGAACCAACACAGAATGCCATTGATGGTGTTCTTCTGCTTGACGCTGGTTGCAGGAAATGGGCTCTGGACCTTTTTAGTCTGGCTGAGGCAGAAGCAGGAGGTGCGTATAGACTTGCTCCTTTCTATCTTGGAAATGATGTATG
>JAGLQD010000010.1 GCA_023136985.1 Candidatus Sabulitectum sp.
CTTAATGCATACTACCCTGTATGCAGGTCTGTACAATTTCCTGTAAACATTTGAATGATGGACTGCAGGGAAACCAGATGCTTCCTGCAAGCGAATGAAACTGTTCATCTCTGAAAGATCAAAAGTATTCTGAACACCGGCTACTGTACTCCACGCCCGGGACAACTGAACTGTACCGGAGCAATACTCTCTTCCAGTTCGAATGAAACTATGAAGCAAAGCACCGGTATCGCCTCCGGATGCAACAAATGGTCGAAGGTTCACCCTTGCAATTTCCAGAGATAACCTTTCAACAACCTTTTCATCTGCACAACCTCTACCCATGGAATGCAGCTCATCGCTCAACCAGCTTTCACCCGCAGCTGCAGAGTTAAGTGCATGGCCACTTCCCATAACACCCTGATAAACCAGCTTGTAAAGATCCTGAAGCTGCATATGAGGATATTCAGCAAAGTGAAAGTCAATAATCTCAGAGTAAAAATTTCTCTCCAAACGTCCTCCTGCAACAAAGGGAACATTCTTTTGAAGTCTGAATATAAGAGAGTGTTCACATCAGGACCCCTCCTCCTGAAACGAACAACCCTTTCAAGAGTTATGTGTCACAAAGTGAACCCGCTGGAATATGTATCCCGGCGGGTTTCCTGTGGTATCGTGAAACCCTCCATTCCCTGAACCTAATCATTGGACTCTGTTGCCCTTTCTTTGTAGATTAGCGATTCTCCCGATTTTAGTTTAATTATCTACTTGGAGGTTCCAGAATGATCCATCGAAACACCATTGATTCGATACTGGGTGGAGCTCATACCGGCGACACTGTAACAGTTTACAGCTGGGTGAAAACTGCTCGCACAGGCAAAAGTGTAGCTTTTGCATCTCTGAACGATGGATCAACAACCAATAATCTGCAGGCAGTGTTTGACAGGAATCTGTTTTCAGCTGAACAGCTTTCCGGCTTACTCACCGGAGCATGCATTTGTGTAACCGGTGAAGTTGTTGAAAGTCAGGGGAAAGAACAGTCAGTAGAGATCTCTGCAAAAGAGCTGGAGATAGTTGGGCCAGTTGACGAAGAATACCCTCTTCAGAAGAAGAGGCATTCCATGGAATTCCTTAGAACAATGCCCCATCTCAGGTCAAGGACAAACACATTCAGCAGCGTCTTCCGTGTGAGTCATCACATCTCCATGGCAATACACCGCTTTTTTGATGAAAACGGTTTTTTCAATATTCACACCCCGTTCATCACTGAAAGCGATTGCGAGGGTGCCGGTGAGACATTCCAGCTTACAACCCTTCCTCTTGATAAGCTTCCAATGGAAGAAGGAGAGGTAGATTATTACAAAGACTACTTCAGGAAAAAAGCATTCCTTACTGTTAGCGGTCAGCTTGAAGCAGAGCCTTTTGCTCTGTCACTGGGTAAGGTCTACACATTTGGACCCACCTTCCGGGCAGACCCTTCCGACACAAGGATACACGGAGCAGAGTTCTGGATGCTTGAACCGGAGATGGCCTTCTTCGACCTTGAAGACAACCTTGATCTCATAGAGAAATTTGTGAAGTATACCGCAGCATACCTTATGGAGAAATGCAGCGATGATATCACTTTCTTTTCTAAATTCTTCGAGAAAACTCTTATGGACAGATACAAGAGTCTTCTGGAGAATGATTTCGGGCGAATCACATATACAGAGGCAATTGAGATTGTTCAATCGGCAAAGAAAAAGTTTGATTCAATTCCGGAATGGGGAGATGATCTTGCAACGGAGCACGAAAGGTTCCTCGCTGAAGAGCATTTCGGTAAACCTGTCTTTGTAACTGACTACCCGGCGTCAATGAAGCCTTTTTACATGTACGTGAACAGTGATGAAAAAACGGTTAGAGCATGCGACCTTCTTGCCCCTGGAGTGGGCGAACTTGTAGGGGGCAGCCAGAGGGAGCACAGGCTTCCAATTCTGAAAAAGAGAGCGATTGAACAAGGTCTCGACATGGAGACCTACAGATGGTACATGGAGCTGAGACGCTGGGGCACGGCGCCGCACGCCGGTTTCGGCCTTGGTTTTGAAAGGCTTCTTATGTACCTCACGGGAATGGATAACATCAGGGATGTTGTTCCCTTCCCGCGTACATTTGGTAAGATGTATTAACGATGTTTTGTAACCTTAGCGAAAGCTGGTAATTATGAGCAAACAGATGATAACGATTGACGGTAACGAAGCCGCCGCTCGTGTGGCTCACAAGCTCAGTGAAGTGGTGGCGATCTACCCTATCACTCCTTCAAGCCCAATGGGCGAGCACAGTGACACATGGTCCGCAGCAGGGCAGAAAAACATCTGGGGAACAGTGCCCCTGGTGCAGGAAATGCAGAGTGAAGGCGGAGCCTCCGCTGCTGTCCACGGAGCTCTTCAGACAGGAGCCCTTACAACCACATTTACAGCAAGTCAGGGTCTTCTTCTGATGATTCCCACAATGTACAAAATTGCAGGTGAGCTTACCCCTGCAGTTTTCCATGTGGCAGCAAGAAGTCTGGCCGCACAGGCTCTTTCGATCTTCGGAGACCACAGTGATGTAATGGCTGTAAGAAACACCGGTTTCGGCCTTCTTGCAAGTGCAAGCGTTCAGGAGGTCACAGACCTTTCCGCAATAGCACACGCAGCAACTCTGAAAAGTCGAATTCCGTTCGTACACTTCTTCGACGGCTTCAGAACCAGTCATGAGATTCAGAAGATAGAACCTCTGGAAGACGATGTTCTCAAAGATATGATCGATGATGAACTTGTTTTCGCCCACCGCCACCGGGGTCTAAATCCCAACCGCCCTGTGGTAAGAGGCACCAGCCAGAACCCGGATGTGTACTTCCAGGGCCGTGAGAGTGTTAATCTCTACTACGAAGCAACCCCTGCCATAGTTCAAGAGTACATGGACCTGTTCGGTAAGCTCACAGGCAGACACTACCACTTGTTCGACTACGTAGGTGCACCTGACGCAGAGCATATCATTATTCTTATGGGATCCGGCTGCGAAGTTGCCCACGAGACCGTGGAATACCTTGCCTCCAGAGGCGAGAAGGTTGGTGTTATCAAAATCCGACTTTACCGTCCTTTCGATGCCTCAGCATTCCTGGCTGCCATACCCCAGAGCGTAAAGACCATCAGTGTGCTTGATCGAACAAAAGAACCCGGCAACGATGGAGAACCGCTTTACAAAGATGTCTGTACCGCTCTTAGAGTCGCAGGAAGATCTGCTATCAAAGTTGTGGGCGGACGATATGGTCTTTCCGGCAAGGAATTCACACCTGCGTCGGTAAAGGGAGTATTCAACAACGCACAGGGTGAGCTGAAAAATGATTTCACCGTTGGAATAAATGATGATCTAACAAATACCAGTATTGACATCCCGGAGTTTGTCCTGGAGACAAAAGGGCTTCACCAGGCTGTTTTCCTCGGGCTCGGCTCCGATGGAACCGTTGGTGCCAACAAGAACAGTATCAAGATCATCGGTGGAACCACAGACAACTACGCACAGGGCTTCTTTGTGTACGATTCAAAGAAGGCAGGCGCACTGACTGTAAGTCACCTGAGGTTCGGCCCGGATCCCATCAGGCGCACATGTCTTATCGACCAGGCGAACTTCGTGGCCTGTCATCAGACGGTCTTTGTGGAAAAGTACGACATACTGAAATACGCTGCAAAAGGTGCTACCTTCCTGCTTAACACACCCTTCAGCAGCGACGAGATCTGGGACAACCTTCCAAAAAAGGTCCAGAAGGATATGGTTGAGAAAGAGCTCAGATTCTTTGTCATTGATGCCTATAAGGTAGCAGACGAAACAGGCATGGGTGTTATGATCAACACCATTATGCAGACCTGCTTCTTTGCCATCAGCGGTGTTCTTGAAAAAGACGAGGCGATTGAAAAGATCAAGGGCGCCATCGAGAAGAGTTACGGCAAAAAAGGTCAGGATGTTGTTCAGAAGAACTTCGTTGCTGTTGATCAGGCTGTAGCCAATCTTCATCAGGTTAACTACCCGGGAGAAGTCACCAGCAACATTGCCATCCCGCCTGTTGTTCCAGTGGAAGCTCCTGAGTTCGTACAGAATGTTACTGCAACCATCATGGCTCAGAGAGGTAACGACATTCCTGTGAGCGCCATGCCCAACGATGGCACATGGCCAACAGGCACAACGCAGTGGGAAAAAAGGAACATTGCCCTCGAGATTCCCGTATGGGACCCTGAGGTCTGCATACAGTGCGGTCTCTGCAACCTTGTCTGCCCCCATGCTGCGATCAGAATGAAATACTACGATAAGGCAATACTCGATAATGCCCCGGCAACCTTCAAATCCACAGACGGCAACACCAAGTTCAAGGCATACAAGTTTACCAATCAGGTGGCACCTGAGGATTGCACCGGATGCGGAGCATGCGTACACACCTGCCCTGCCAGGAACAAAGCGATAGAGGGCAAAAAGGCAATAAACATGGAATCACAGCCTCCTCTGAGACATGATGAGGTTGAGAATTACAAGTTCTTCCTGGATATCCCGGATTTCGACCGTACAGAGTTAAACCTCGCCTCGGTGAAGGAGAGTCAGCTCCTCAGACCTCTGTTCGAGTACAGCGGAGCCTGCGCAGGATGCGGCGAGACCCCGTATGTGAAACTTCTCAGTCAGCTCTACGGCGACAGAGCAGTTATAGCAAATGCAACTGGCTGTTCATCCATCTACGGTGGTAATCTTCCAACCACTCCATACTGCCAGGATCCATCAGGCAGAGGACCAGCCTGGAACAACAGCTTGTTCGAGGATGCAGCGGAGTTCGGCTACGGCTTCCGTCTTACTGCAGACAAACACCTGGAAACAGCAGCAGAGTATCTTAAGGGAATGTCAGATAAACTGGATGAGAATCTCATCGACAGTCTTCTGAGCTCCAGCAACTCCACAGAGCTTGAAATCGCCCAGCAGCGTGAGCGTGTGGAGTATCTGAGAACTGCCCTTGCAAAAATAGATACACCAAATGCTCGTCAGCTTGAATCTCTTGCAGATTACTTCGTACCCCGTTCGGTGTGGGTCATCGGCGGAGATGGATGGGCTTATGACATCGGTTACGGTGGTCTTGACCATGTGCTTGCCCAGGGAAGAAACGTTAATGTCCTTGTGGTAGACACTGGAGTTTACTCAAATACAGGTGGTCAGTGCTCCAAGGCTACCCCCATGGGAGCTGTTGCGAAGTTTGCAGCAGCAGGCAAGCCTATGCCAAAGAAGGATCTTGCAATGATCAGCATGACCTACGGCAACATATACGTGGCACAGATCGCCATGGGTGCCAACTGGAATCAGACTGTCAAGGCATTCAACGAAGCTGAAAGCTTCGACGGGCCTTCACTTATCATTGCATACAGCCATTGCATAGCCCACGGCATCAACATGACAAAGGGAATGGATGAGCATAAGCTTGCAGTTAACAGCGGTATGTGGCCTCTCTTCCGCTTCGATCCCAGAAAGATCGAAAAGGGCGAGTCCCCACTTCAGCTTGACAGCAAAAAGCCCTCTCTGCCCTTCCACAAGTTCGCTCAGGCTGAGGGTCGATGGAGTACTCTCATGCGCAGTAATCCCGAGCATGCTGAAAAACTGCTGGCTGCTGCACAGATAGACATCGACAAACGCTTCCACCTCTACGAGCAGATGGCTAAGATGAACTGGTCAGGCGGAGAATAACCGAAGCTGAACCAGAAAGACAGAAAAGTCAAAGGGGGAAGGCATCTGCCCTCCCCCTTTTCTACAGGAATCTCAACAGTTAAATACGCACCATAATGTTAACCAGGTTAAGTCGCGACTTGGGAAGTGTCGAGTTATAGTCGTCCACTGGATGATGATACCCTATTGCCAGGGCTACATCACACAGATACCCATCAAGCTCATTCTTGAACTCTTCATTCACCAGATCAGTGTCAATGCCCTCCATAGGAGTGGAATCTATCCTGAGACGAGCCAGCGTATGAAGAGTGTTTCCAAGGGCAATATAGGTCTGTGCTTTTGTCCAGTTCCCTGTGTTTCCGGTTTCATCGGTGTTAATCTCGGCAAACACAAAGCTGCGGAAGGCTTTCTCTCTATCTTCAGGTTTGGTTCGTTTATCTTCAATACCTTTATCCACTACTTCAGCATAATCATTACGGGTATAGTGGGGGTTGTATGCAAATAGAATAATTTGCGAACTGTCAAAAACATGAGACTGGTTAAATTTATACTTCATGGCAAATGTCTTACTCATGCGCTCTTTTGCTTCACGACTCTCAATGACTACAAATTTCCATGGCTGTGAATTAATCGATGATGCCGAGAGGCGCATTGCCTCAAAAAGCACATCAAGGTCCTCTTGTGGAATCTTCTTTTCCGCATTGTACTTTTTGGTGGCGTGTCTCCATAGGAGAT
>JAGLQD010000100.1 GCA_023136985.1 Candidatus Sabulitectum sp.
TGAGAGCAGTTCTTCTTGACGATTCCACAGCAGCCGCCGAAATGGCTTTTGAATGGAATGCAGGTAACTACGATTCTTCTGTTTTTTCAATTTCCGCTCCGTGGAGCCTTGCAGATGGATCAAGCTACAGAACTTTCAACGGTCCAGTTCAAAGAATTACCACCACCTTTCTTCCGCTTCTTTCCATGGAAACCGGGACAGCCCATGTTCTTCCCATGTACGGAGAGTGGTGTGTCTGTATCCTTAACCTTTCAGAGGGAGAATGGGTGCAGGATGATGAAGCAGTCAGTCTGGGGTTCATGGGTGCTGTTGCTGCTGCAACTCCCCATGTCATTCTTTCAAGGGGAATTTCCTCCCTTGCTGACAACTGCATTGTAAGCAGAGTCGGTATTGTTTCTTCCGGCAGTGACAGCACGGAGCCGGTAGTACTTTTCAGCAACGATACTCTTACCGTTGCTGACATTCTTGATATCATGGAGAAAGCTCATCCTGCTAACTATGCAGGCCAGGTGCCGGATGAACTATCGGTATTCTCTCCTCCGCAGGTGTTTTCCACGACTGAAGTTGCTTTGTGGTTCTATGTTAAAGCAGTAGCCCAGAAATATGGCCTTGCAGAACTTGCAACTGAACAGGGCGTCTTGCTTCCGGAAGATGCTCTTGATTACGCCAGAGCCGAGAGTGTTATCAGAGCCAGAGTTCTTCAGGCAAGCATCCCTGACAGCAGCGAAGTTGCAAACTGGTTTGGGGAGAATTCTGATATGTTCCTCATACCGGAAAGACGCTCGGTTCTTCTGGGATACACAACAATTACTGAAGCCTCTGATCCACAGACATCTTCAAGCTTTGCCGGTTTGGCCAGCTGTCAAACTGTTGTTGATTCCAGCGGTGTAATGGTTCCGACTCCTCTCCGGGTCTCTGAGGCTTTTGGTTCGGTGCTTGGTTCTGCAGTTTTTGCTGCGGATTCCGGCGTTTTCAGCGGACCGGTTATGCTTGAAGGGGAACTTGCAGCATGGTTCGAGGTAATTGAGATTGCCCCTCCGGATATTGCTTCACTGGAAGATGTCTACCTCCAGGCCGAGCTGCAGGCAGCTTCCGGGATGTTTTCTTCCGGGTTTGATGCTTTAATGAACGAGCTTTTTGCAACATATACGGTGACAATTGACACCGCAGCCGTGGAAGAGATCGATCTCTGGGGTGGAACACGGTAAATGGAAGGAAAATAGATATGAAAAGATTTTTTTACCTGCTGGTACTTGTATCAGTTATGAGCGGTGCAGCAGCTGCAGATGTTCTTGCTTCTGTTGATTCCAGAGAACTTTCCTGGGAAGATCTGGTTGAACTCGTTGGTGGTCCAGAGGTTATTTCCAGCCTGGGCATCAGCACAGAGGCTGCAGCAGCAGATCTGCTGGACACCTGGATCATAGAGCAGATCATTCTTGCTGCTGCGGAAGAAAGTGATGTTGCATCCAGACCTGATGTGGCCGCTATTATTGAGCAGACAGTGAGCCAGATAATAGTGGAAGCCTATATAACCGATATTATTAATGATGTGGAAGTTTCCAGACTGGAGGTCGAGAACTATATAGATGTCTGGAGTGAAACGTACACCATGAGATACAATGTAAGGCACATATTGCTTCCAGATCCGGTAATTGCTTCATCTGTGCTTTCAAGACTCAACTCCGGTGAATCTTTTGCTACCCTTGCCAGTCAGTTCTCTATGGGCCCCAGTGCTCCATCAGGCGGCAATCTGGGCTGGATGGCCCGTGGTATGATCTCTCCTGATTTTATGGAGGCAGTGTGCCGCCTGTCTACTGGAGAGATATCCGGTGTTGTTGAGACTTCAATGGGTTTTCACATAATTCAGCTTATGGATAAGACTCCGCTGGATGACCCGATCACCCCTGAGGAGACCATGGAACTTGCAACCATGGAATTGATGTCTGCCAAGCGGGAAGAGCTGCTGATTCAGTTTATTGAAGATCTTAGAGAAGACCATATAGTTAACGCCTGGCCTGAACGGCTGCTGAATCACATATAACAGAACGGGGATACTTAATGGGAAAATCAATGCCTATTGTTTTGTGGATTCTTACAGGTGTTGTAGCAGGGGCCACGGTGTTTATGCTTCTTTCGTACACAGGCACCACTGAGGGCAATCTGCTCACAGCAGAAGATCCCGGTGGATCAGGCAGAGATATACTGGCTTCCGTTGGACCCCATGTTCTGTATACGTCCGATGTGGCTTCAATAAGAACAGGAGAAGGAGCTGTTCACAGCTGGATCAGGGATCAACTGCTTGCCTGCGCGGCAGAGGAGGCTGGTCTTGAAAATCCTGCTATTAGCAGATTTGTGCAGGAGAGAGCAAAACAGCTTTATCTCCGCGATCTTATGGTCGATCATGTTGTTGCTTTTATTCAGACCCCATCCCAGGCTGAGGTGCAAGCTTACATGGTAGCAAATCCCGGGCTGTTTCTTCTGGAAAGGCATTATTATCAGATAATTGCTGCTGACAGTGCTATTGCTGATTCGATCCACATCCGCCTTGGCTGGGGGCAGAACTTTCAGGTAACTGCACAGAATTCGTCTCTGGGGCAGAAGGCGGCAATTGGCGGAGATATGGGCTTTGTCACCGGAGGCGAGATGCTGCTTCAGGGGATGCCCATGGAAATTGCTCTATTAGACGGGTTGAGTGAAGTGGTTCCGTCAAGTATTGGTTGGCATATTTTCAAAGTTTCCGAGACCAGAGCTGTTACAGATTCTCTCAGGGTTATGAGAGGTGCAGCAGAGGCTTTATACAATTCCAGAGTTGAAGCAGCACTTGACAGTGTGCTTCTTGTGACTGAAAACAGATTGTCCGCGGAGGTGGTCCATTGATTAATATTCTTCTGTGTGTTGCTGTACTGATCTCAGCACCCATGACACTCGAAAGAGTTATTGCAGTTGTTGGATCAGAACCTGTTCTGCATTCAGATGTGGTTTCACTTTTAATAGAATCCGGTATCGATCAGGAAACAGCGTACAATGTTGATCCGTCCAGTTCTTCGTACCAGCTTGCGGTGGAGCAGATCATTGAAGAGAAGCTTCTGGTGGAGGCGGCAAGGCGCGAAGGGCTTTATCCCGATCGCCAGCAGATAGAGAATGCAGTTGACCAGGCAATGAACGACGTAAGAAGTGAATTCAGTACCGAGGGTGAATTTATGGCTTACCTCAGTTCCCTTGGAATGACAGTTGGAGATTTAATGGACAGCTACTCGTCTATGATGGGTGACAAGATAGCAAGTGAGAATTATGTCCGGTTCAAAGCCGGAACAATAATGTCATCTCTTCCTTCAGACGCTGCAGCGTTTCTTGCTGAGAATCAGGACGCAGTACAGGAGGTTCTTACTCCTTCAAACATCAGCTGGATCTACCTGCCAGTTCTGCCTTCGGGGACAGAAGAGGCCAGTGAGACTCTCTCCGAAATCAGCACTGGTATAGAGGCCGGCGAAACAACATTCTCTGCAGCAGCAGCAACTTATTCACAGGATGGCTCTGCTTCATCAGGAGGAGACCTGGGCTGGTTCAGCAGAGGAGACATGACCTCTACTTTTGAGGGTGTAGTGTACTCCCTTGAACCTGGTGAGATCGCAGGACCTTTTCTTACCCCGTTCGGAGTTCATCTGGTGAAGCTTACAGATCGGGATGAAGATAGGGTCAGGGCCAGCCACATTATTATTATTGCGGAACTTGAAGTCGCGGATCTGGATTCCACCATCCGTCGCGGAGAAGAAATAGTTTCAGAGTTAGAGGCTGGTCTGGACTTTGCTGCGGCAGTTGACCAGTTCAGTTATGATCCGGATCCCGATAATGAGAATGGTTTTCTGGGAACGGTAAATATTGGCGCCTGGGAAGGTGCCATGCGAGAGTCCGTTATACATCTTAATCCTGGTGAAGTATCAGAACCAGTAGCAGTGGAGCAGAATATGGCTGTTGCTATCTTCAGAATGAATGAAGACCAGAGCATCAACTGGGAGGCTTATTCCGCTGAGGAACTCAACTCTATGGTTCAATCTGTATACTGGCAGAGTTACTACTCTGGAATGATTGAGTCTCTCAGATCTGATTTACCCATAGTGATGAATATCTGATGAGAATTGACTTGTTTTTGAAGGTAACAGGCCTGCTGAAAACCCGATCCATTGCCGGTAAGGCCATCGGGTCAGGGGCTGTGGAATTGAATGGCATCAAGGCAAAAGCCTCTTCCTCCGTGGAAACCGGTTCTGTGATAAGCCTCATTAAACCCGATGGAAGCAGATTGACTATCAGGGTTCTCACGGTACCTTCCTCAAAGAATGTGTCCAGAAGAGACAGAAGCTCTCTTTACGATGTTCTTAACCGGGAGGAGCAGGGTTGCTTGTAACCATGACCGGTGTCCGGTTGAGCTATGGAAGATGGCCTGCGCTGGACAAAATTGATATGGAGATCAAGCAGGGAGAATTTCTTGTTATCTCCGGCCCCAGCGGTGCTGGAAAAACTACTTTGCTTAGGCTTATCTGGATGGGAGACAGGCCGGATTCCGGTCTTGTTGAAGTGAGTGGTTTCAGATCGGACAGAATACGAAGGAGTGAACTTCCGCAACTCAGAAGAAAGATCGGCATAGTGTTTCAGGATTTCAGGCTTCTCCATACAAGAACTGTTTTTGATAATGTGGCACTTCCTCTACAGGTGACAGGAACCGGTAAGCGAACCGTTCAGAAGAGAGTAATTTCTCTTCTGGCCAGAATGGGTCTAAGTCACAGAAGAAATGCATTTCCCCATGAACTCAGTGGTGGCGAGCAGCAGAGGGTGGCCATTGCAAGAGCTATGGTTGCGCATCCTGTAATACTTCTGGCTGATGAACCAACAGGTAACCTGGATCCGGAAGTTTCCAGAGAGGTTGTCGAGCTTCTTCTGGAAATTAACAGAGGAGGAACCACAGTGGTAATGGCAACCCATGATCCAAGGCAGGTTCCTGCAGGGAAAGGTCGCTTCCTCTTTCTTGACAAAGGGGTTCTTCGCGGGGCTGACAGATGGACTGAACTGGATTCGGAAACATGAGTCTTTTTCAATCAGCAACAAGAGAAGTTGCTATCAATCTTACCTCGCGACCAGGTGCCCGGCTTGTTACATTGCTTATGGTTGCCTTGGCTTTCATTGTGTTTGATACTTTTCTGATCATATCCTGGAATTTGCAGGGAATAATGGATCGCGAGGAGAACCTTGTGGGAATGGAGGTTTTCCTGCAGAGAGATATCTCACAGGCTCAGGGACTGGTGATCGGAGATAATATCAGCAGTATGCCGGATGTTAAGTCGGTCTACTATGTCTCTCCGCAGGAGGCAGAGGCTTTATTCAGGGCAGAGCTACCTGGAAGAGCAGATCTTCTGGATGTTATGGGAAATGATTTCAGACTTCCTGCATCTCTTCAGATCGTTTTTGAGCCGGAGACAATGAACCAGGGAAGAATAACAGAGCTTTCCAGGCAGATCGGATCAATTGCAGGGGTTGATGATGCAGTTTACGGCGAGGATTATCTGCCGGGTCTTCTGAAAACAGTAACTACTATAAGAAGGCTTGTTATCCTTCTTGGAATAGTTCTTGTCTCAAGTATTTCTATGGTTGTTTTCTATACTGTACGACTGTCAGTTGTGCGCAGGTCGCTCACAGTTGACATAATGAGAACCGTTGGTGCGCCATGGTGGTTCATCAGGATTCCCTTTGTAATAGAGGGAGTATTTATGGGTGTGATCGGTTCCGCCGGAGGGCTTGCCATATCGGCGATCTTGTCAAAAGTACTGGCTGGTGCAGTTACTCACAGGTTTATGCCCCTGTCATGGATGACTCTCGTTATCCTGCTTGGTGCTATTACAGGAACTGTGGGTGCTCTGGCCGGTTCATACGAAAAGGAAAGGTAATTATGAGAATCAGTAATATCGCTACAATCCCTGTTATCGCAGCAGCTTCAGCTTTTGCCCAGGACGCCGCTGCCGGTACTGAAGAGGCTTCTGCCGGATGTCTTGGAACAGGAGGAATCATGGGTCTTCTACCCATCGTTGCAATGGTGGGAATATTCTATTTCCTGATCATCAGACCTCAGCAGAAGCAGTCAAAGAAAATGAAAGAAATGCGCGAATCCATGGAAAAGGGCAACAATGTTGTTACCAGCGGTGGAATTCATGGAGTAATAACGAATTTCAAAGGTGATGTTGTTACGGTTAGAATCGCAGACTCTGTGAAAATCGATGTGGATCGTTCAGCTCTGACTATTTTAGGGGAAGAAGCGCCTTCCACATGCAAAACCTGCTAGACTCCGTGAGGATTATCGGTGATCCGGTTCTCAGACGGAAAAGCAGATCGCTGATCTTTCCCGATGATCTGGAGTATTTGCGTACTCTAGTTAAAAAAATGACGAATACCCTTGAGGTTGCTGAGGGTCTCGGGCTTGCAGCGCCTCAGGTGGGAGAGTCGGTCAGGTTGTTTATTGCCACCCCGGATTATCTTGATGAGCTCAATGGACATGTGGTGTTCATAAACCCTGAGTTGTCCCCTTACGGGGAAATGGAAAAAAGAGAAGAAGGCTGCCTGAGTGTCCCGGGTATCTACGAGATACTGTCCAGACCGGGAAGAACTAGAATTACCGCAGTGGATATCCGGGGTAATTCGTTTTCTCTGGATGTAGGTGGGCTGGCAGCAAGACTCATGCTTCACGAAGTGGACCATCTGGATGGCATCCTCTTTGTTGACAAGCTCAGCTCCATTAAAAGAAAACTTTTAAGGGGAAGACTTAAAAGATTGAGAGAGGAGAGGGGAGGGCATTGAAAGTTGTTTTTCTTGGAACATCAATATTTGCGCTGCCTTCCATAAGAGCTCTTATCAATTCTGAGGATATTGAACTTGTAATGGTCGTTTCCCGTCCCGACAGGCGATCCGGCCGTGGAAGAAAAATCTCGAGACCGCCGGTGGCAGTTCTTGCTGACCAGCTTGGAATCAAGCTTCTGCAGCCGGAGAAACTCCGGGAGATCAAAGATCTGATTGAGGAAATATCACCTGATGTGATGGTCAGCGCTTCATACGGTGGCTGGCTGCCAGGGTGGTTCATGACCATTGCCCCTCTGGGAGTTGTAAATATCCATCCATCTCTTCTTCCGGCCCACAGAGGAGCGGCACCGGTTATAAGGGCTGTGCTTCATGGTGATAAAGAAACCGGCGTTTGCTTCATGAAGACAGATGAAGGATGGGACACCGGTGACATTCTTCACACTGTTAAGAGGAAGATGGAAGGAAACCAGACAGCGGGAGAACTTGAAGAAACCCTTTCCGAATCTGCAGCAGAGGTCCTTCCATGGGTTCTTGATAAATATCTTCAGGGCGAGATAGTGCCGGTGCCTCAGTCTGGAGCGGAAAGTTATGCTGAAAAAGTAACGCCAGAGGAAACTTTTATCTCCTGGCAGAATTCTGCTGAGGAAGTTAGAAGAATGATACTTGCCTTTAATCCTGTTCCCGGAGCGAGAACCCTGAATCGGTCAAAAATATTGAAGATATACTCTGCTGAAGTATTCTCGATGAAAGGCATACCGGGCCAGGTGCTTGAAACTGCTCCTCTTGTGATCGGATGCGGGGAAGAGGCACTGAAGCTTCTTGAGGTTCAGCCCGAGGGCAAGCGCAGAATGTCATCTGATGAATTTGTCAGGGGTTACCGGATAATGAAGGGAGCCCTTCTGAGTGAGAAGTAATACTGTTTTTCACTACCATCTCGGTCTCTCTGTTTTTGCGCTTTTTCCTGGAGTAATTGTTCTGCTTCTCACCCATGATTGGTACTGGCTGCTTGCAGTCGCAGCTCTTGTTAACATTGGCGGCTTAACCAGGGCCAATCCTTTTCTTACGATTTCCTTTCATGTGCTTAAACCCATGGCTCGATTATTTGGCGGAGAAGGTTTTGCAGCGGAAGAAATGGTTATTGAACTGGGTTCAGAAAAAACCCTGCGAAAACTTGGTGGAAGTATACCTGCGGAAAGAATTCTTCTTCTTCTTCCGCATTGCCTTCAGCAGCATGACTGCCAGCGACGGATAACATTCAACCCTTACAACTGTGTCAGGTGCGGCAAGTGTCCTGTGGGATCGCTTCTGGATCTTGCGGACCGTACAGGAGTAAAAATTGCAGTTGCAACCGGTGGAACTTTAGCAAGGCGGCATATTAAAGAAGCACGACCGCTTGCTGTTGTGGCCGTTGCCTGCCCAAGGGATCTTGGCCAGG
>JAGLQD010000101.1 GCA_023136985.1 Candidatus Sabulitectum sp.
GACAAACCTCACTGCTGGAACTTCTGCTCGCTCTGGAGAACATGGCAGAGAAGAACGCTCCCCCCCCCAGGCATCGCATACACAAACCGCTTCTTTCTCTCACCGAGTGTGTTTCTGTTCTGGACAAACTTCTTCCATTTAAAACTGCAAAAGATTTCAGTGAGGCAGTGGGAAAGGATGCTGACCAGGCTGTTGTAGTATCTTTCTTTGTTGCAATTCTTGAACTTGTAAAGCGTGGATGGATCTCCGCAGAACAGAGCTATCCCTTCTCGGATATTATCATGAAAAGAAAAATAGAAAGGTGGGAAATGAATGCTTGATCAGCTGGCAAGGCAGATAGAAGCTCTTCTTGTTGCCACCGAAGCACCGGTTACTGTAAATCGAATATGTGAGCTCACAGGCTGTGGTACCGAGTCCGCAGAGCAGGCTGTACTGCGTATCGAAGCAGAACTGGCTTCAGGAGGACACTCTATAGTAGTCGCCAGACTTGCAGGGGGATACAGAATAGTAACAGACCCGGAACTTGGCTTTATAGTAGGACAACTGTTTGAAGGGAAAAGACACAGCAGACTCTCAAGAGCTTCTCTGGAAACACTTGCTGTTATAGCCTACAGACAACCAGCCACAAGAGCCCAGGTTGAAGCTGTTCGCGGAGTGAACAGCGACAGTGCCATGAGAACCCTGCTTGAGAGAGATCTAGTAAAGATCGACGGACGACAGGAAACCCCGGGAAGACCGCTTCTTTACGGAACAACATCTCGATTTCTGGAGTACTTCGGTCTGAACAAGCTGGAACATTTACCAAGAACTAACGAGATGGAAAACCTCTTGAAGCTATCCGCTGAAGATATTGAGCGGCTGGCTTCCGAGCTATCAGGAGAAGAAAGTGACCAGATCATCTAAAGGCATAAAATCCGCATCAGCCGCTGCCGACGGCATGAGACTTAACCGCTTTATTGCAAGATCAGGAATTGCCAGCAGGAGAAACTGCGATACTGGCATAAAGAATGGTATGGTTACAATAAACGGGCGGCTTGTAACCAACCCCGCTGAAAAAATATCTACAGGTGATATTGTTCAGTGGGACGGTGCTGCCGTGACGCTTCCGGATATCTTTGTTGCAGTAATGAACAAACCTTCCGGTTACGAAACCACAATGAATGAGAATGCCTCAAGACCCATATCCCAGCTTTCCGTTGGAATGCCAAGAGGCGCCACACCTGTGGGCCGTCTTGACATAAGAACTGGCGGACTGATCTTGTGGAGCAATGATGGCGAGCTGGTTTACAGGCTGACCCACCCGAAGTGGCGCGTGGAGAGGGAATACTCTCTGATTCTAGCAAAGCCCCCGGAGAAACAAGCAGTTGAAAAAATGCGTAAGGGGCTTTTCATTGCCCCGGGAGAATTTTCCAAACCAAAGTCTATTGAGAAGACCGGCACAAAGAGCCTCAGTGTGGTTTTGACCACAGGACGCAACAGAGAAGTAAGAAGACTGTCAAAGTTCTCCGGGATTCCTCTCATAGGCCTTGAAAGAATCAGATTCGGCCCGATCAAGCTCGAAGACCTTCAGCGGGGGAAATGGCGGATACTCACCTCTGAGGAAATTACATCTCTATGCAGAATGGTTAGACTGGACAGATAATTCATCTCGACTGCAGTATGTGACCAATAGAGGAAGTTGTATTGGAATACTCTTGACGAGTAGCTTTCTTTTGTAGATATTTGCCCCATCTAAAAGAGGGGATGTGAATTTGACTGCCTGAGATAATAGCTGTCGATGGGCCTGCTGCTTCCGGTAAGAGTACTACTGCGAAGAAAATAGCGGCAGAGCTTAGTTTTGAGTATCTGGATACCGGCGCAATGTACCGAGCGTCGGCTTTTTTAGTTACATCTTCAGGTATTGATGCTCAGGATGGGACTGCTGCATCTGATCTTCTTTTCGATCACTCCATAGATGTTTCAAGCAGAGGTGTATTTCTTGACGGAAATGACATTTCCGGAAAGATAAGAACCCAGGCCATCGGTGAAGCCGCAAGTATCATATCTGCTCATCGCGCAGTAAGAGACTACATGGTCTCACTTCAGAGAGCTTTTGGCGAAAAATACGATACTGTGGCAGAGGGTAGAGACATGGGAACGGTAGTATTCCCCAACGCTGCGCTGAAAGTCTATGTGGTGGCAGATATTGCCGTAAGAGCATGGCGAAGATTGAAAGATCTCGATCAGGGTACTTCTCAAATGAACACCATGGTTCAATCTGTTTTTCGCAGAGACTACAGAGACAGGAACAGGTCCGAAAGTCCCTTAAGGCTTCCTCCGGGAGCCCTGTGGCTTGATGGTACATCTATGTCTATCGATCAGCAGGTCAGTTTCGTTCTTTGCGCTTACAAAGGGCGGTGCATCAGGTGAAAAGATCAATTCTGGTAGATATCGTTCTCCGACCTGTTATTGTTACCATTGCAACACTTTTATTCAGAATGAAAGTGGTGAACTGGAGAAGTTTCCCCAAGGGAAATCTGATCCTTGCTGGAAATCATATATCAAACTGGGATCCTCCTTTTATTGCGGCAGCTGTCCCCAGAGCTGTACATTTCATGGCGAAGTCCAGCTTGTTCAAGACACGCTTTCTTTCCTGGTTTATGCAGAAGCTGGGAGCTTTTCCCATCAACAGAAGGTCTAATGTGAATTCCGGTGCTTTGAATAAAGCTATTGAACTTGTGAACAGCGGGGCAGCAGTTATTATTTTTCCAGAGGGAACAAGAAGCAGGAACGGAGTAATGCTGCCTGCCAAGGCCGGGGTAGGATACATTGCACATGCCACTTCAGCTCCTGTGCTTCCTTTCTTACTGAAAGGTATGGACGATCCCAAAAGCACTTTGCTGTTCAAATCAAGATTCAGTGTAACATTCGGTGAGCTAATTCTGCCGGAAGAGCTTGAGATCATGCACGAAAAAGGCGGAGCCAAAATGTCAGCAGAATACATACTAAATAAAGTTAAGGAAATCAAAGATAAAACAAAAGGAAAAGAAAGGAACTTTGAATGAGTGAAATGAAAGAATTTGTTGTTGGCCTCACAGCTGAAGAGATCGAGACCATTGAAGGTCATGATTACACAGCCAGTGAGCGTAGCGATTTTGAGGCTGCTTATGCAGGCACTATCGCTAACTTCACAGTAAAAGTCGGGACCATTATTTCTGGTACCATACTTAAGACTGCGAATAACGAGGTTATTGTAGACCTGGGTTACAAGAGCGAGGGTGTTATTCCTCTTCAGGAATTCCGTGATGAAGATGCACCTGAGCCTGGTACAAAGGTTGATGTTTTCGTTGAAAGCCTGGAGGACACCGACGGACGCGTAACTGTTTCCAAGGAAAAGGCACACTTCCACACAGTATGGAACGATATCAAAGTTGCATACGATGAGAATCTTATTCTCAAGGGTAAGGTTATCAAGCGTATAAAAGGTGGTCTTACTGTTAGGATCATGGGTGTTGATGCATTCCTTCCAGGTTCTCAGGTTGCTCTTAGACAGGTTCCAAATCTGGAGAAATTCTGCGGAAACGAATTGGACTTCAGGGTTATCAAGCTGAATAAGCGTCGCAGAAACATTGTAGTAAGCCGCAGACAGGTTCTTGAAGAGGCCCGAAGTGAACTGAAGGAGAACCTGATCAAGGAGCTGGAGGAGGAGCAGGTAAGGAAGGGTATCGTAAAGAACATCACCGACTTTGGTGCATTTGTTGACCTTGGCGGTATTGATGGTCTCCTTCACATTACAGACATGAGCTGGGGAAGAGTCCGTCACCCATCACAGCTTCTTACAATTGGTGAGGAAATTGATGTTAAAGTTCTTAAGTTTGACAAAGAACGCGAACGCATTTCCCTGGGTCTCAAGCAGCTTCAGCCATTCCCGTGGGAAGGTGTTGCAGAACGCTATTCAAATGAAACAATGGTTACAGGTAAAGTTGCCTCCATTACGGACTACGGCGCATTTGTAGAAATTGAGCCGGGAGTAGAAGGCCTTATTCACATCTCTGAGATGTCCTGGACAAAGCATGTCCGACACCCTTCAAAGATCCTTGCAGTAGGGGACGAAGTCGAAGCAGTGGTTCTCAGTGTTAATGAAGAAGAGAGAAAGATCTCTCTGGGTCTTAAACAGACAATGGAAAATCCATGGAATTCAATTGAAGAGAGATACCCCATTGGATCCTCTGTAGACGGCAAGGTCAGAAATTTGACCAACTTCGGTGCATTTGTTGAGATCGAGGACGGCATAGACGGTCTTATCCACATTTCTGACATGAGCTGGACAAAGAGGATCAGTCATCCTTCAGAGATAGTGCAGAAGAATCAGCCGGTAAGGGTTGTTGTTCTCAGCATAGACCGCGAGAATCATCGCATCTCCCTGGGTCTCAAGCAGACTGAGGAGAATCCATGGGATTCAATGAGTGAGCGCTACCCTGAGACTGCAGAGGTCAGGGGAAAAGTAACTCAGATTCTCGACCGGGGCGTAGTTGTAGACCTTGTGGATGGAATCGAAGGCTTTGTGCCACTCAGCCAGCTCGGTTGGGATGTACTTGAGAATCCAGCATCTGTTCTTCGCAGAGGAGACGATCTTCCTCTCAGGGTTATCGAGGTTGTACCTTCAAGCCGCAGAATCGTGCTCAGTGTAAGAAGCTATTTCAACGGCCGCCCAATGGAAGAACTTGCTGAGTTCAGAACATCTCTTGAGGGACGCCCTGTTGAAGAGACCGTCGTTGAAGAAAATACAACTTCTTTTGATGATGAGCAGAGAAAAGATGAGATAGGTGCTGAAGCCGCTGTGGAGGAAACTCCTGCTGCAGTAGAGACAGAAGCTGTAGAGACAGAAGTCGCTGTGGAGGAAACTCCTGCTGCCGTGGAGACAGAAGCAGTAGAGACTGAAGTCGCTGTGGAGGAAACTCCTGCTGCCGTGGAGACAGAAGCAGTAGAGACCGAGACTGTGAAAGAAGAATCAGTGGAAGAAGAACCGGAAGTTCTTAAAGAGTCCACAGAAGAATAGTGAGAGTAATCGGGGCGGAGGTTACTCCGCCCCGGCACACACACCAATGAACTTGCCGGAAAACACTTCAGTATTCGGATATACTCTCGGGTGTAGACTGAATTCTTATGAGACAGAAGCACTGGTAGGCGAACTTGTAGAGAAGCTCTCTGGCAACAGAGTCAACGCTCCCGGGGACGCCGATCTTATTCTTGTTAATACCTGTGCTGTAACCAGTCGCAGCCAGGCCAGATCCAGGAAAACAGTTCGCTCGTATGTTGCAAGATATCCTGACGCAAGGATAATTGTAACAGGTTGCGTTACTGTGACCTACCCAGATGATTACAAGGGTATGGATCGAGTTACGGTTATTCCGAACAGTGAAAAACAACTCATCGCATCTATGCTCAGCGGTATGCCTGAAACGAAATTGGATAAGAATCTTTACCCGGTGTTTGCTCCTGTGACCACATCCAAGACAAGGGGTTTTCTTAAGATACAGGATGGATGCAGCAACAGGTGCACTTACTGTATCGTTCCGCTTGCCAGAGGAGAATCTCGAAGTCAGCCCAGAGAGCTTGTATTGAGCCAGGCTGCTGAGATGGTGAATGCAGGGTTCCGCGAGATCTGTCTCACAGGTGTAGACATCGCTGACTATGGCAGAGGTCTCTACACAAACGGATACGGTCTTCCTGAGCTAGTTGGGGATCTGCTTGACATTGGTGGTTTCCGATTACGCATAGGTTCAGTAGAACCACAGTATCTGACAGTAAAAACACTGGAGAACCTGGCAATCCCGGGGCTTTGCAGGCATTTTCATATTCCATTCCAGAGTGGTTCCGACAATATCCTCAAGCGAATGGGAAGACGATACTGCAGGGCAGAGGCGAATGAGCTTCTTGATGCGGCTACCTCTCTTTTTCCAGGGGCCTGTATCGGCAGTGATATCATCGCCGGTTTCCCGGGGGAGACTGAAGATGATTATCAGCAGACCCTTGAACTGTCCAGGGACAGCCGTATAAACTATCTGCATGTTTTTCCTTTCTCTCCAAGATCAGGTACACCTGCAGCAGAGATGAAGCTGCTTCATCCTGAAATAACCACAGCCAGATCTGTTGAGCTTAGAAAGGTATCAACTGAATCCAGAAAAAGATTCAGGGAGAATAATCTGAAGACAACTCAGACTGTTCTCGTGGAAAGTCGCAGAATCAACGGCAGAATGATCGGGCTAACAGACAACTATATCCCTGTCTATGCCCCTGATCCTGCCCAGGAAGGCGATCTCGCAGAAGTTCTTCTTTCTGAAGACAATGTCTGCTGGGGTCAGCGCTGATGCTCTGGGGTTTAACCGGATGCAGTGGGACAGGTTCATCTACAGTGGCTGCTGTATGGCAGGAAATGGGTGCTGAGGTTTGCTCACTTGACAGAACAGGACACAACTATCTTGGCAAGCTTCCGGTAAAAATCGCGCTTGAGAGCGAACTGGGTATATCGGGCTTGTCTTGTATGCCTTCTGACAAGATCAGGTATGTACTTCGTGATATAGCTTTTACATCACCTGAGATTCTTGCTGGAATCAACAGCGTTTTGCATCCCAGGCTTTCAAGATGGGTTGCATTCTCAACCGAAAAACTCAAAAACAAACAAGGTATTTTTGTTCTTGATGGAGCTCTTATATTCGAGCTTGGTTTGGAAAAGTGTTTTGATTATTTAGTTACTGTTACGGATGAACTGGATAGAGTAACAAACAGACTCGTTGCAAGGGACGGTATTTCAATAGATACTGTTGCGGGAAGATGGGAAAGTCAGATCAGTTTGAAGGAAAAGAAGTTCAGATCCCATTTCGAGATTCATAACTCAGGTACAGAGTTGGAGTTAAAGAAGAAAGCAGAATTATTCTATAAAGATGTAATACAAAGGATGGAGGATCCTGGTGGCACACAGAACAAGAAAAAAACTAACTAAAAAAGAAATTGAGAGAGATCCTGTAGGCGAAAAACTTGAGATTGCAGTTTTATTTCTTCAAACTCACTACAAAGAAGTGATAGGTGGACTTGCTGCAATTCTTATTATTGTACTTGTTTTACAATATATGGGTGGCAAAAAAACTTCCGCTTCTGAAGAAGCAATGGCAGGCTTCATAACGTCCAGTCAGATATATGATCAGGCAATGACAGCCGCTGCTTCAAACCAGGCTCAACAGGCATTTCAGGCTTTGGATGCTGCATACGCTATGTCAATGCAGACCTGGAGTAACAATCCTCAAGATGACTGGGCGAGGAAATCAGCTGTACTTGCCGCAAAGATTGATATTATCCGCGGTAATTACGAAACAGCCATCAACACGCTTTCCAGTGTTCTTGCAACAAACCCCGACATCTCGATCAAAGTCCCGGCGTTACTGCATATGGGGCTAGTTCTGGAGAATCGCGGAAGCGAGCAGGATCTAGCAAATGCAGCTTCATCCTATCAGGAACTTCTTAATATCCTTGAAGACAATCCAGCTGTGGAAGCTGAAGCTCTTTTTGGTTTGTCAAGAACATATTTCGCCCAGCGTAATTTTACCGAGAGTGAGGTTGCTCTGAACCGAGCGCTTGAATTCTCCGCTGATACTACGGCGTTTGAAGCTTTCCAGATAGCAAGACTCGTGGAAGCAGGGAACCAGTAGATAGAAATGCGGGCTCGAAAGAGCCCGCTTTCCTACCACAATCCACGTCCGATAATGGATATTATGTAAAGTAGTAAACATTACATAATATCTGATGAGAAGAACTGAATGCGCTAAGAAGAAAACAATACAGTA
>JAGLQD010000102.1 GCA_023136985.1 Candidatus Sabulitectum sp.
TGTCTCACTTCTGTTTTTCAAATCGCTCAGCGATGATAAAAACGGCGGGACAATCCATGGAACAGCAAAATTCCGAATGCACTGGGGTTTTGCGTGGATACCCATTATCTGCCTGATTTCTCTGCTGTTGGACAGAACCACAGCAATTTCCGATTCAGTTCTTAGAATTACCAGAAACATTCTGGTTTTCAGCTCACTTCCGTACGGAATTGAGGGGCTGCAGGTTGTTGTAAAGTGGATCAAGGGTTCACCGGGAGTGTTATTCATGCTGATAGTAAGCGCGATATTTGCCCCACCCTTAATTCTTGGCGGATTGATACTGCTGGGAATTCTGGATACCTGGTTCGATTACAGAAAGAAAATAGACATAAGGATCGAAAGGATGAAAAATGAAGGTTCTTCTGATCAAAACAGTTGACACTCTCGGCACCCCCGGTGAAGTTGTCAATGTTGCTCCCGGCTACGCGAGGAACTACCTGCTGCCTCGAAAACTTGCAGTTCTCGCTACAAAAGGCTCCATGAAAATGGCGATTTCTCTTAAAGCCACTGCTGTTGCAAAGGCAAAAGAACAGAACAAAGCTGCAGAGGCTCTGGCTGAAAAACTCAGAGCACTCACACTTACCTTTACTGCAACTGCCGACGAAAGTGGACAGCTCTACGGTGGAATCGGTGAGCGAGAGATAGCTGCTGCTCTTATTGAGAAAAAGCTTGAGATCGACAAAAAGCAGGTCGTTATTGAAAATCACATAAAGATCCTTGGCGAACACAAAGTTCAGATCAAGGTTCATGGAGACATTGTGGAAACCATTACCGTAAAGGTAGAGGCTGAAGCTTAGTGTATCTTCTTGCGGTAGAAACCTCATGCGATGATTCTGCTGTTGCTGTTCTTGACGGAAACGG
This sequence comes from Candidatus Sabulitectum sp., assembly GCA_023136985.1. GTDB lineage: Bacteria > Fermentibacterota > Fermentibacteria > Fermentibacterales > JCC-6 > Sabulitectum. The sequence goes on from JAGLQD010000102.1 coordinate 901, forward strand.
CAACGCTGTTGCTGAGCTGGTTTCTACCCAGATGGTTCATGGAGGTTACGGTGGGGTTGTCCCGGAGATAGCCTCACGACTTCATATGACCATTCTGCCCGGTCTTATCAGGGAAGTGCTGGAAAAGTCCGACATTTCCCTGAAAGACATTGATGTTTTTGCTGCCACTGCAGGTCCCGGACTTACGGGTTCTCTGCTGGTAGGCCTCTCCTGGACCAAGGCAGCAGCATTCGCCCTTGAAAAACCCTTCCTTGGGATCAACCACCTGTCTGCTCACCTCCACATACACCACAGCTCATCTGTGGAATTCCCTGCTGTGGCGCTTCTTGTCAGTGGGGGGCACACCATGATCTTTCACATGCCGTCGTGGAGTGAATGCATTCTGCTGGGTACCACCAGAGACGACGCAGCCGGTGAGGCATTCGACAAAACAGCAAAGCTAATGGGTCTGGGATATCCCGGAGGCAGAATAATTGATCAGCTTGCAGAGAATGGAAACCCGGAAGCGGTTTCTCTTCCTTCTCCCATGGGCAGCAAAAGGCTGCCGGAGTTTAGTTTCAGTGGCTTGAAGACCGCTGTAAGACTCGCCTGGGAGAGAGGAAATGTTTCTGCTGAAGACCTTTCAGCAAGCTTCAGAAGAACGGTATGTAACCTGCTTGTTTCCAAAACCATGTATCAGGCGGGAAAACTTGAAGCAAGATCAGTTCTTGTTGCAGGTGGCGTATCTGCAAATTCTCTTCTTCGATCATCTTTCAGGCACCAGTGCGAAAAAAGGGGCATTTCTCTCTTTCTACCTCCTATTGAACATACCATGGACAATGCTGTCATGGTTGGCAGAGCAGCGCTTTCTGCACTGGAAGCCGATGCAGATGCCCATTCTCCCACTTCCTGTAATACCTTTCCAAGGTGGCACGGAGAAAAACTCTCTCCTCTA
>JAGLQD010000103.1 GCA_023136985.1 Candidatus Sabulitectum sp.
GGTCCGATCCTCTTTTCAGCCCGAAGTCAGCGGCTGCAAAAGTCTCCAGCACCACTGGAACTGCGCTGTTTGAGCGTCTTCCAGCATTCTCCTCCACATTACGCCAGATGAACTGCGGGAAGCCCAGTTTTTTAGCCACTGCCTCCGGCGACATCCCGCGCTGCAATAATTCTCTGGCTCCTGCCACCTGCTTCCACTGACTGTATAGAAGGGCAAGAAGCCTGATAGGTTCCTCTCCTGAGTGTAAAAGAAGAGAAAGAGACCTCATGGCAGCGGCTCTTTTCCCGGACAGAACCTCGCCGCAAAACTGGAATGCTGTTGTTTCTTCAAGTCCCTTTACTGCTGAATACACTCCGGAAGAGTTCACATCCGCTCCCGTACCATGGAAAAGTGCTATCCTGGTTATGATATCAGCAAGTCTCTCCAGTTTGCCTGAAGCAATTGCTTCTGCAGCCTGAGTCCCGTCCCTTGTGAGCGTTACACTCTGCTCGGCTGCAAGAATTCTGGTCCACTTCCACATCTGATTTGCAAATGGCTCCCAGCATGTAAATCCTACGCCGGCTGATTCCAGCTTTGTCTGGAAAGCATTGGATGGCTTCCGACCTGCAGTTCTACAAAAAAGAATATGATCGAATTTTCCGGAAACAATTTTGACCAGCTCGCTTTTTTGAGACTTGGAAAGCTTATCAACATCCCCGATTATCACCAGTTTCCCCGGACTGAAAAGAGAGCCCTCGCTGAACAGTGCAGTGAGACTGACCTCACTCAGATCTTCCGGTAAGAGCCTTACAATATCAAGAGAGAGAGCTGATGCCCGGTCCCTGAGAGCATCCAGAAGGCGGGTTGACTGGAAGTATTCCTCGCCTGACACCACGAAGGAATCTCCCGGGGAAGAATTCACTATTTTCTTCATCATTGCGTCATAGTTCTTAACTATCAATTCTCGACACCCCTATGGTCTTGCCACTTGGCATGTACTTTGCTTATTTTCCACCCTCAATTTAACAGAGGAGATTCGTCAATGTTAACCTGGTTCAGAAACAATGCAAAGATATTCCTTATTGTGATCGTTGTCATCTTCGTTGGTATGATTTTTCTCGAATGGGGCCGTGGGGGAATTCAGAATGTTCAAGCTGACAAACTTGTTGTAGGTACTGTTAACGGTATCGGTCTTCAACCAACATCCTACGACTATGTCAGAGATGAAGTATACAACAGTATGAAGTTACAGATGCAGCGAATGGGTGATCCTGATCCCGAGAATCAGCTTGCGCTTATGTACAACGATATCAATAACACTGCATTCGAGGTCCTTGTGGACAGAACTCTTCAGGATGAATACCTTAAAGTCCTTGGCTGGGAGACAGTCAAACCTTCAATGGCTGAAGCTCTGTTAAAAGCTCAACTCAGACTGGTGGGTATTGAAGACCCGGAAGCATACCTGGGTGAATACAGGAATGATCCAAACTACGGGTCAACTCTTTATCAGCTGGTAGCTCAGGCTGACATGGCAATGTACGGTGCTGCCGCTTCCCTGGAAAACCTCATATCGGCCAGAGAAGTAGAATTTCTTCTCAGCGACGCCATGACCACAGTTTCAGCCAGATACATTCCATTCAGATCAGCACCCGAACTTCCTTCAGACAATGAGCTGCGAGAATTCTACGATGCAAACACAGATCTCTTCTTCACCTCACCAGGAGCCAGAATGAGATTTGCGTCTTTTGCTGTGCAGCCTGCAGACGAAGACATAGAGGCAACTCTTGCCATGGTGGATTCCCTTGCAATATCAGGAACTGGAGCTCCAGATACATTCATCGTTACCAGAGAACAGCTTGCGGGATTTTCCGGCTGGAACATTGATCTGGCCCCAGGCGATCTGTCTCAACCGTTCCTGGCAGCTTCCATGAACCAGAACAACATGAGAGCAGGCCACTCTGTGGAACTTCTCTCTGTGAGGGATGCTGCAGACGACACCACCGGCAACACCGATACTCTAACTATGGTTCACTGGGAAATTCCCCTCTTCCCCGGATACCGAACTGTCAGGGCAACATTCTGGGATCTTGAAGAGAACGCTGAAGATATTCTTGTTTCAGAATTCCCTGTTTACGGCGAGCAGTCTCTGGTTGATTACGGAGAGCTGATCATTGACCTGAACACTCTTCCTTCAGAAGGCATGCCCCAGTCTTTGATCTCTTTTGCAACCGACTCCATCTGGATGGACAGCATCGGTCCTGTGTTTTACATACCAAGCTTCTCAACAGGCTACCCTGCTCTGATGGTTGCAAGAAAACTTGAGGACATTCCCGGAGGACAACTTACTTACGAAGAAGCCCTTGCCAATAATCAGATCCTGCTTGAGCTCTACACCTACAGGCAGGGTGACGAATCACTTGCCTTGGCCACAGCCGCTCTGGAGGAAATGCGAACCAGTGGAGAAGGTCTTGCAGGATGGGCTGCAGCAGAGTCCATCGAGGTTTATGATACTCAGCAGTTCTCCCCTGTTTCAGTAAGACAGTGGGCAGGATCAGATGAGTCTGCGTACCGCGGACTTCTCGGTTGTGAAGATTTCGCCGATGCTTCACTTATGGGAGCAGAATACACGGTAATGGGCCCCTTCACAAACAACGGAGTAGCATATCTCGCAGAGATAGTCTCCCGTACAGATGCAGCATTACCCGAGCCTGGAGCCCAGCTCACCGGGTTCTATCTGTCTGTGCAGAGCAGTCACAATCATCTTTATTCCAGCAGACTGATGGCATCCATCAGAAACGGTGCCGACATTCTGGATCAGAGAGTTCACTACTACAACACCATGGATTCTCTCAGAGCAGAATACGCAGCCACACAGGAAGCACTGGAGTAATCCAGAACAGCATTATCAGATAAACAGTCAGCCCCTGCCGAAAGGCGGGGGCTCTTGCGTTTGGCTCGCTTTTCTTTACCTGGCGCATACAATGTGTACAACACCCACAGAACACCAATACACTAAACAAACAGCAGCAGTTTCTCCATTTCATCAGTCATGAGAGCATGGAAGGGCTCTGATTAACTGAGTTATGCATATTCAAACAGCAATACCTCTGCTATGCATATTGACTACACAATAACACAACCACATAATCCATACTTATTGATTGCAATAGTGGTTCAACACGACAGGCTGAACAATGTATGCGAAGATGGACAGTTTAGAAAGAAACAGTGAACATTATAAGGAAACCCTATAAGATGATGTCAGTAGAGCATCAGAAGCCATCACAGAGGCTAACAATACATTAACGAGGAACCAATTGATTCTTATGAGGCGCAAAACCATATTTCGGAATCATCTGGAAACCACATAAACAGTAGTTAGACACATAAGGAGAGTGAATGCACAACCCAGCTAGCCCGATGTGGACGGAAATAGTTCAGCTAATCTTTCAAGTTGCATTCTGGACACTGATTGGGATACTATCCCTGCTAACCTATCGAAAAGCAAAGAAGACACTACTGCAGCCAATGAGAGCAGAGGTGTTTAAGGCTCAGATTCAATTGCTCCAGGAGTTACTTGCTCATTTCGTTGGTAAGGGAGAGATTGACTTAAGAGAATGCCTTGGTTTTGATGATCTGCTACAGGCAAATGCCTTTTCGATGTTTGATCAATACGCTCAACTGTTCTTTGATGTAGAGCTTGATAGGGATGAACGACCATATAGTAGTAAGCAATGTCCTATGAAGATTGTATCAGAAGAGTATATGATAAAGAATGATTCGTTTTATGATAGAGATAAGATCTCGGAAAGCAACGAAAACAGTGATCAATGCGACTCTAGGGTTAGAGCAGCAAATTGGTTGAACTATACCCATGGTTGCATACATTTACCAAAACAGTACACTGAAACTACAGCCAAACTTGAGCATCTTATGCAATCACCTTTAATGCCAGCGAATCTTCTCAAATATATTGAAGAGTATCTTAAGTTGGTACAGGAAAATGTTACTGAGATTGAGCTTGTACTTACACTTGCAGCCAAGGAAATGCCTAGTAAATACACTACATATGAGCAGCTGAAGCAATCATCGATGGTTTGGGTTCACAACTTATACAACGATCATTTCAGGCATCTTGAACCAGTCGCTGCTAAGATAGTCAATGCTGTAAGGGAATACTACTGCCCTGATAAATTGCTTGATGGATAGTGAGGTATAGCAGATCGATGTCGTGATTCGTGCGAGTAATTTGGAGACAATGACATGCGTCTAACAATAAAATGCAGTAGAACTGCGTCAGACATACAATAGTGTTGGGTTTCGCAGTCTACTGATTTTGAGCGTTGGGGAACGAAAACGATAACGATCAGACGGGAAACAACATGGCAAACAAGGATCTTACGAACGCCAAAAGGGCAAAGAAAGACGAGTTCTATACCCAGTACGTCGATATCCAGAAAGAGATTGAAGCGTATCTGGAGTACAATTCCGACGTGTTCCGAGACAAGGTAGTGTATTGCAACTGTGACGATCCGTTTGAGAGCAATTTCTTTCGCTATTTCGTGCTAAATTTCAACAGGCTTGGATTGATGCAACTTATTACCACCAGCTACAAGCCCT
>JAGLQD010000104.1 GCA_023136985.1 Candidatus Sabulitectum sp.
ATGACGATCTTACAATCGAGGAAAACCTTAACTTCTTTGCAGGTATCTACGGAGTTAAGAAAAGAAAAGAAGCTGTAAACAAGGCCATTGAGAGTGCCGGCCTTACCGGTAAGGAAAAGAAGATCACAGGCAGCCTTCCTGTAGGCTGGAAGCAGCAGCTTTCACTTGCCAGCGCATTGATGCACAGCCCTACCATTCTCTTTCTGGATGAACCAACATCAGGGGTAGACCCCATAACAAGACGCAAATTCTGGGAAACCATCAGAACACTTGCGGAAGAGGGCACCACAGTTTTTGTCACCACCCACTACATGATGGAGGCAGAGTACTGTGATCGCCTGTCAATAATGAGGGCCGGTAAAGTAATTGCAATTGGATCTCCAGGTGAACTCAAGAAAGAATACAAAAAGGATTCCCTGGAAGATGTTTTTGTCTCTCTTGTTCAACAGGGGGTAGACCAGTGAACCGGCAGCGCGTAAAAGCCATAGCGAAAAAAGAGATAACACATGTGATCCGTGACCCACGCAGCCTTGGAATGGGCCTTGCAATACCGGTTCTTCTGCTTGTACTTTTCGGTTACGGACTTTCTCTTAACGTAGACAATGTGCCACTTGCAGTCTGGGATCAGAGCAATACAGCAACTTCAAGAGATCTCATCCGTGACTTTACCAATTCCGAAGCATTCCAACCGGCAGGTGTATGCCATTCTCAAAAGGATACCGAAGATATAATCCAGTCGGGACAGGCAATAGCAGTACTGGTGATTCCACCGGATTTTGAAGAGAAGATAGCAAGACATGAAACCGCAACTGTTCAACTTCTTGTTGACGGCAGTGATTCCAATACTGCTAGACTCTCTATAATGTATGCCGACGGCATAACAAAGAATGCGGCACAGACCGCGGCCATGAGCATAATAACAGCATACAACCCGGCCATGGATACAACCTGGTCTATCATTCCCGGTCTCATCGCAATAATATTGAATGTGATAGCTGCCATGCTTACCTCACTTTGCGTTGCCCGTGAGTGGGAGAACGGTACCATGGAGCAGCTCATATCCACTCCCATGCGCAAGGGAGAGTTCCTGATAGGCAAGCTGGTTCCATACTACATCATAGGTGTAATTGACCTTGTCATAGCGGTACTCATGGCGCTGTTCCTCTTTGGAGTTCCACTTAACGGCAGTTTGCTTGCTCTGGCAGGTGTCAGCGCAATGTTCATTTTCACAACTCTTTCTGTCGGTATTCTTATCAGCACTGCTGCAAAAAGTCAGCTGCTGGCAAGTCAGCTTGCGCTGGTAATTACCTTTCTGCCGGGGTTTATTCTCTCAGGTTTTGTGTACGACATAAAGGCAATGCCAGCAATTGTTCAGGCCATAACAAAACTGATCCCAGCCACATATTTTGTATCTTTGCTTAGAACCATCTTCCTTAAAGGTACATGGGGAATGGCTCCCACAAAAGAACTGCTCTTCCTTACTCTGTTCGCAGCAGTTGTTCTGGCCATGACCATGAAGAAACTCAAACTGAATCTGGATGGCAGATAATGACAAACAGACTTAAGTTTATGCTGAAGAAGGAACTGCTCCAGACTCTCAGAGATCCCAGAATGAGAATAGTTATTCTGGTCATGCCTATTTTTCAGACCCTGATCTTCGGCTATGCAGTAACAACAGATGTCAAGAAAGTTGATACAGCAATAGTAGACCTGGCAAACATCGCAGGCACCAGAGCAACAACAGATCAGTTCATTTCCTCCGGTATTTTTATTCCCACATACAAGGCCAGTTATGATGAAGCGTGGTACGCTATGGATCAGGGTGATATTCAGGCAATGATTCTTTTCAACCGGCAGGGACAGATGCAGTTCGTTACCGACGGATCAAGGGGATTGTCTGCAGGCGTTACTTCAGGCTATGCAGCGGCAATTCTTGCAGGCAATCAGCAGCCACCCATAAAAGTGGAATCCCGGGCCTGGTACAACCCTCTTCTGGAAAGCAGAAACTTCTATGTACCCGGAGTGATCGCAATGATGGTGATGGTTGTTACACTGATTCTCAGCAGCATGGCAGTTGTGCGTGAGGTGGAGATCGGTACCATGGAGCAGATCATGGTAACACCAATGAAAAGGTGGGAATTCATAGTAGGCAAACTGCTTCCATTCGGAGCAATAGGCATGGTTAATGTGCTGGTAGTAACTGCGGTGGCGGTGTTCTGGTTCAACATTCCCCTTCAGGGAAGCCTCCCTCTCCTGATGCTGGGGGCAGTGCTTTACCTGATGAATACTCTTGGGATGGGTCTTCTTATATCCACAGTGAGCCGCACACAGCAGCAGGCAATGCTAAGTGCATTCTTCGTGATATTCCCGGCATCTCTTCTCTCCGGCTTTGCTTTCCCAATAGCCAACATGCCCGGGATCATCAGGTTCTTCACCCTGTTCAACCCCATGCGCTACATGATGACCATCCTCCGGGACATCTTCCTGAAAGGCAACGGTCTGGACATACTCTGGCCCAACTACCTGGCCATGTTTCTGCTTGGTGCAGCTCTTCTTACCACTGCTACACTGAGGTTTAAGAAGACAGGGTAGGGGAACAAAAATGGTTTTCAAGTGGATTTGCGATTATAAAAAAGTGGTTTTCATATTCAGAATAAGTGCAATCGTAAGATAGCTGCACTCTGTTCATCTTTCTTGACAGAGTACAGATTGTACAATATTGTCTTTAAGTATGCAGCAGGTTGGGATCTAACCGATTTACAGTATACATCAACAAGAGTTTGGAGGATTTGTCTTATGCCGTACAACTCAAGCTTGCCTTACGATGATCTTCCGGATTTGCCACCGCCAATGGATATTGAGTCCAAAGCTGTTCTCAAAAAGTGTTTATCAGCAACACGAGCACTGGCTGAGCTAAAAGGTGCAGGTGGACTTATCCCTGACCAGTCCATACTGATCAATGCCATCCCTCTTCAGGAAGCCCGTGCCAGTTCTGAAATAGAGAACATAGTTACCACGCAGGATGAGCTCTTTCGGGCTGCATTAAATGAATCTGCAGTGAAGGATCCGGCTATCAAGGAAGTTCTTTTGTATAGAACTGCCCTTCGTCAGGGTTTTGAGTCGCTTAAGAACGATACTCTCTCTCTTGATATTATCCTTGATGTCTGTCGTATTCTCCGCAACAGGAAGGACCTCGAATTTCGCTCTGAATATGAATCAGTTATTCTTCAGAACAGGGCAACAGGAAGTGTTTCCTACACACCACCTAATGGCGGTCCAAGTCTTTTAGGAAAGCTGGAGAATCTTGAAGCTTTTCTTCTCGAAACTGATGGCTTTGATCCGCTTATTCGCATGGCTATTGCACATTACCAGTTTGAGGCAATTCACCCTTTTACCGATGGCAATGGGCGCACAGGGCGTATTTTGAATTTGCTTTATCTACTGCATGCAAACTTACTCGAAATTCCCGTTCTATATCTCAGTCGATTTATCATTCAGAATAAATCCGACTATTACAGGTTTCTTCGTGGTGTTACAGAAAAGGGTGAATGGGAAGCATGGCTGTTGTATATGCTTCGCTGTATTGAGGAAACCGCTCACTGGACATCTAATCAGATTTATGCTATCCGTAACCTTCATGATAAAACTGTTGAACACTGCCGCACAAGAATCCCAAAGATTTATTCGCGGGAATTGATTGACCTAATCTTTCGACAGCCTTACTGCAAGATTGCTTTTGTTGTTGACGCCGGCATTGCCAAAAGACAGACAGCTTCAACCTATTTGAAAGAACTTGAACGTATTGATGTATTAACCGGAGAGAAAATTGGACGTGAAGTGATTTACAGGCATCCAGCACTGCTGGATTTGCTGTCATCATGAAAGTAGTTTTTAAATTTACTAAAGATTCCACTCCAGAACTATGGAATACATGTCGATTATGGCTGCAGTAATCGACACATGCACAAGATGTGTCGATAAGATAGACATACCTGCAGCAATCTGTGCGTTTCTGGTTTCAAAACTGGCATAGAAATATACTCAGTGACTTACATGTAATTTTTTATAATCACTTCTCGCAGGCTTCGCTTTCCCCATAGCCAACA
>JAGLQD010000105.1 GCA_023136985.1 Candidatus Sabulitectum sp.
CCCACCTGGCCATGTTTCTGCTTGGAGCTGCCCTTCTTACAACAGCTACACTGAGATTCAAGAAGACCGGGTAAGGGAGGCAAATAATTCAGATATTCCCTGTGGAAAATGTTAGAAAAACTGCTATGTATTGGGAATTGACGTTTTTTCACTGTTTTTAAGAAGGAACATTTTACAGATTGATACTGCAAATTGATTGCTCTTAGAATAAGAGAAAGGGAGACAGAAACATAAATCACAAGTGACATGTTCTGTCTCCCTGAAATTAGCTACCTATTTTCCAATAATTACACACCTTCTTGTTTCTGAGTAGCCATCAGCTGTAATCGAGTAGAGATATACTCCAGCTGAAATATCAGTGGGATTCCAGAGTGCTGAATGTGAACCAGCTGCCATGTTCTCGTTAAGAACAACAGCAACTTTATGTCCGGCGAGATCATAAACAGCAATCTCGACCTGGGCAGTATTTGCCAGTGAAAATGGAATAACAGCAGTGCTGGAAATTGGATTGGGAGAGCACAGACCAAGACTATGAGACGCAGTTCCAATTAGTTCAGATTCGTCACTGGTTCCGGTGGCTGGCTCTACTGTGATAACCTGAGTACTGATATTTACACCATTCTCAGTTGCTATCTCAAGATAAACAGTGTGTTCGCCAACTTCATTAAACGCATGCGATGGAGAATTCTCATAGGATACAAAACCATCATCAGAAGACCACTTGTAGTAAAGAACTGCACCGTTTCCAGGGAATGAAGTATTTGTGAAATCCACATACAGCGGTTGCATTCCAGAAGAAACACTTGTGGTATACGATGAGATGGGATAAATCAAAGTGGTATGATTCAGTAGATCGAAGTCTGCTGCTGACGAGTCTGAATATGGCCCTCCTGACGCCCCAACATCATTTATCTCAGTGCCCTGTGATGGAGGGAAGAAAACATCATTGTATGCTGCATCTGGATTTCCAGCGTCGATGCAGGGTGATCCTGCGAGAAGATAGAAGTTGGTGTATCCGATAAAGTCAGGGTTCGTACTGAAATTTCCGGTACCGCTGGTGTATCCCGCTACATCGGAATAGGAGCGGCTAATAGAAGCTTCTCCGCCGGTACCAATCTGATTGCCAATATTGAAGTAAACTACACTGTTAACTAAGTTCGAAGTCGAAGCACTACCCCCCGTATTGTCTGTATGAAACAGTCCGTAATTCTCATTGTAAACTATATCGCAGTTATAGAAGTACATGTTATCACTACTGTCGTAGGTTTCGAGATATACTCCTGCGCCTGTTCCTCCGGAAGCTGCGTAATTGTCATGGATTATGCAATTGTAGAATTTTGAGTATCCGTTGTAGGCATAGATACCGCCGCCCTTTGCTGCTTCATTGTCGTAAACAAGATTTCTGTAGAGCTGAATAGTTGAGTTGTTTATATGAATTCCTCCACCGTTACCAGTTCCTTCATTATCCCAGACTGCATTATCTGACAAATTCAAGTTGGAGGAAGAACTGACATAAATGCCCCCTCCATGGGTACTGATATTTGCAGATATGAAATTACTGTACACATAATCACCGTTTGAAGAGTAAAAATAGACTCCACCGCCACTACTGGAGGCGATGTTACCGTCAATAGAATTTGCCGTCAAAGTAGCATTTGATCCGGATGCATAAATTCCAGCCCCATTGGTTGCGTAATTTTCCTGAATCGAATTGTCATTTATAGCTGGTTCAGAACTGACTATATAGATTGCGCCACCATGATCATTGGCTGTGTTATTCCAGAATATATTGCTTTCGGTTGTTCCTGATGCCTGAGCAAAAAAGTGTATTGCCCCACCGTGATCGGTTGCCAGGTTTGAATGGAAGTAATTATCAGTGATTATTGGATTCGAACCCCAGTTCGCAATGGCACCTCCGTGCTGAGCTTTGTTGTCACGAAAAATATTGTGAGTGATTGAAATATCTGCAAATTTCAACAGCATTGCTCCACCGTATTCATCCATCGCATCAGTAGCTGCATAAGCATTTCCATATTCCAGGATACAGTAGGTTACTTCAGAATCACTATCTGGAAGAGTAAATCGTATTCCTGCCCATCCGGGATCTCCTGAAGCTGCTGTGAAGGAAATCATGTTTGCTTCAGTACCAACTGCGGTCAGTTTACCCCTGACTTCCATTAGGTAGTGATCCTGAAAAACAACTTCCACACCGGGTTCAACGATAAGAGTGAAACCATAGGGGATTTCCAGGTCACCAATGACATTGTACGGACTTCCAGCAGAATTCCAGGTGCCATACACTGTTCCCTGCACATCCGTTGCATTGGATATGCATACAACAGAACTTAACAGAATTAGAACAAGCACATTTGTTGTTTTCATAATCCTCTCCTCCTTGAGTATTTTGACCAAATTGAAACTTCGAGAATTGAACATTTTTCAATTCTTGAAACAATTTCATTGAGCATTGTGAGTCTCCCAGCTTCATATTAATATGATTAAGCATAATGTGATTGAAAGAATTTACAGCAGAATAATATACACGTCAAGCCCGAAGATAACCTGTAAATAGTGATATAAAGATGATCTACTGTTGACGCTGGGAATTTATTCCAGAATAGTGAAGTAATGCTTACATTGGATGGGTAACAAACCTGTTACTCTATGGTATATCTTCTCTCCGGCTTCGCTTTCCCCATAGCCAACATGCCTGGAATCATCAGGTTCTTCACCCTGTTCAACCCCATGCGCTACATGATGACCATCCTCCGGGACATCTTCCTGAAAGGCAACGGTCTGGACATACTATGGCCCACCTGGCCATGTTTCTGCTTGGTGCAGCTCTTCTTACCACTGCTACACTGAGGTTTAAGAAGACAGGGTAGGGGGGGGGTAGGAATATGTTTTCAGCCTTTGTTGAATAGCTGATTAACCGTATTCATCGGCAGGAAAAGGCGAGTTCTGCCGGTTGAGCCGATCAGTTCCTGAAATCCGAATCGCAGGTAGAAATGTTCAGCGGAATCATTCAGACAATCAACAATTACCGCATAAGCAGGCAGTACGGATTGAACTCTTGAAAGGTGTTCCAGAGCTCTGATCAGTGTTATTTTCCCTAGACCTCGTCCCTGACATTCAGTATGCACAGCAAGCTGAGCCAGTAAGAACACAGGAACCGGGTAGTGTGGCAGTTTCTTCGCGATTCGCAGAGGAAGATCATTCCTTCTGAGGGAGCTTGGAGCAACCGTAAAGAAAGCGCATATATCTTTTTTTCCTGAAGAATTTGCTTCAATTGAAGGCAGAACCAGAGTATGCCCGACCCCGGCACTCATTTGCCGGGAAGCATGCTTCTGCATATAGCTGTTCAGCTCGGGTTCGCAGCAGTTGAAAGAAGCACGATCATGCAGCTGTTTGTTCAGTTGAACAAATGTATCGGACCAATTCACCGGATGCCGGATCTTTTTGCAGTCAGGGCAGCTTTTCTCAAGTATTCATCAGGCTCAGCAGCAGCTTCACAAACTTTCATGAATCTGTCAAATGCATCATTTTCCAGTGTGATTTCCTCATATTCTGAAATTACTTTACTGGAATCTTCATCCATGAGTTTTACAATGTATTCAGTTAGACTCTTCATCCCCAGTAGTGCAGCGGCTTTCTCGGCCTTTCTCTTCACTCTGTCATCAAGTCTGATATCAAGTCTGGCTGTTGCCATCATTCCTCCCTTTCTCGGTGTACGGAACACTTCCGTACGCAATCTAAAGATGTCTAAGGTAGATCGTCAATACTGTACGGAATGATTCCGTACGCAAGGCAGCACTGATTGTTCCTGTGGAATGGGGAACCTTAACTTAACCGCTGGTGGGAGAGAATCAACCATCGCAAGTTAAGGGTAGCGAATTTGTGAAGCATGCATTTTATGGTTATCATCAGGAAAAGAGGATTTGCAAACGGTATTCTACCGAGTATTGGGGGATTATCATCAAAGCTTTAGCTCTGGTTGCTATTTTTGCCTTTGCAGCATCGGAATCTCCGGTGCAGACAGTTACTCAAACCAGTTGGGACGGTGACAGTGGAGTTCCCGGACCGGTAAACAGTTGGGTTACCAACTACTGGGAAGATACTCTGGTTACCATTTCAACGGGACAGATCGCTCTAACAACCAGTTTTGATCCGCTTCCTCATTCCATCCACGGCGGGACATGGGAGAATCTCATTGCAGCAGATGTAGATGGCGACGGTGATCAGGACATCTGTGCAGTTGACCTGGATTCTTCAGTGAAGTGGTGGGAGAACACAGATGGTACTGGCACAGCCTGGACCCAGCACACAGTTACATCTGAATCCGGCCATCTATGGATTCACTCAGGAGATATTGACGGAGATGGGGATACAGACCTGATGACAGCATTCATGGATATAGACCACAACGAGTACTACTGGTGGGAAAACACTGACGGTACTGGATCCTCATGGACAAAGCACACCATCGGTGGTGACATGGTGGAGCCGCAGTGCATTCATGGAGCTGACCTGGACGGAGATGGTGACATCGATGTTATGGGCACAGCCCTCTATGAAAACCGGATCGTTCTGTTCCTTAATGACGGGACAGGCAGCAGCTGGACAAGAAGTTATATCGATTCTGATAACGGAGCTGACATGATCATTTCTGCAGACATTGACAACGATGGCGATCTGGATGTGCCTGCTACGCTCTATGATGAACTGATCTGGTATGAGAACAACGGTTCAGCAACAGTATGGACCCGCCATCTTGTGTCCTCTGCAAGCAGCTGGGATCTGGAAATAGTTGATGCGGCGGATATAAACAATGATGGATACATTGACCTTGTTTATGCAGGGTTGTACAGGAAATTGGGATGGTACGAGAATACCGATGGTACAGGCACATCCTGGACAGGCCGTGAGCTTCCCCATTGTCACTCCACCGGGGCTATGTCCGTAGCAACTGCTGACATGAATGGTGACGGTACAACTGATATCGTTGCAGGGTTTGACTGGGTCTACACTGTAGAGTGGTGGAGCAACAACAATGGAACAGGGCAGGCATGGACACACTATGCGGTAGATGATCTTGACATGCCCTATTCGCTCTGTACCGCAGACTTGAATGGTGACGGTATCGACGAACCTGCCGGGTGTGGATCCGGTGGGCTCAGATGGTGGAGCCCGGAGTGGGAGCCTCTTGCCGGCAGCCTGACCTCGAGTATTCTTGAGATAAACGGTGAACCTGACTGGGGAATGCTTTCATGGGACGCTGACATTCATACTGGAAACAGTGTGTACTTTCAGGTGAGAGGTGGAAGTGATTCCACCCACATGGGCGAATGGTCAGACACTCTTATGTTGCCATGCAGTCTGTTAACAGTGCTGGCAGATGATGATACTTTCTTTCAGTACAAAGCCATCATGAAGAGAGTGGACGACACAACAATACCTGTCCTTAAAGAAATATCTGTAAACTACATCCTCAGATCAGTCGGTATGCCTGAAGATGCTTATCACCTGGGTTATCCTTTTCCAAACCCATCTTCATACTATGTATCTATGTATTTCCAGATACCTCTGTCGGGCAATGTAAAAGTAACGGTGTTTGATTTGATGGGCAGACTTGTAGCAACCCCAATGGATATGGAGCATGAAGCGGGAGTTCACGGGATCTTCATAGAGGATCTGAAACCAGGTGTCTACCTGATAAGAATTGAATCCGGCCTCTGGACGGAAACCAGCCGCTTTGTAGTTGTGGAGCAGTAAAACGAAGCAGTATGCATGATAGAAGTGACATAGATAGAAGAAAGCAGCTCCGAAACAATCGATTCTTCTTGCCACTTTCACTGCTGGAGAATGGATTGATGTTGTGGAAGTATTATTGGCTGTAAATGACTTTACACCACTTCGCCACTCATCTATAATTCAACTATAATTATCAGATGAAAGGATAAGAACAATGACTAGATCATTCCTGGTTTATACTGTCTTGGCTAGCAGTTTGTTTTTTACTGCATCTGCAGAATGGCATGTGGAAAACGTAGCCTATGCTGGACAAACTCCCGCGATCAGCCTGGACAGTTCGGGGCTTCCGAGAATTGCCTATGGCAGACCGGGGCAAGGGGCAAAATTCGCCGAGTACAATGGAACTTCCTGGAGTCTTGAACTCATCTACGATACATATTATGGAGATTGCGAGTATTTTGATATTGTTACAGATGAGAACGATGTCTCACATGTTTCATTCGCTTGGAGCGGTTGGATTATTTCTGCTTTCCAAGATCCGGTTTTAGACAGCTGGAGTGTTGAGTGGCCGCTGACTTCCCACGGAGAGTGGAACTCCATTGGACTTAGCAGTCAGAACTATCCGGGAATATGCTTTTATTCTTATGTCAAAAACCTTCAATTCGAATTCTGGGATGGTAGCCAGTGGACAACTCAGATTGTAGATGCAGGAACTGATGCCGGCAATTACAATTCAATGCTCAGAGAAGGTGCCAACGAGGCCTTCGTAGCCTACAGCATGACTCAACCCACCACCGGGTTAAAATATGCCAATCGGGATGAGAGTGGTGTATGGCATACTTCCTTTGTAGACACATCAATGACCTCAGAGCCCATGGGTATTTCTCTTGCTAATAATGGAAACGGTTACCCCTGTATTTCATATACAACACCGGGAGAGCTTAGATACGCCGAATGGGATGGCTCTGCGTGGAATGTGGAAACCGTATTGAGCCTGGCAACCGGAGATGCAAAAGAAACTGGTGCCAATGCATATGACACTTCACTGGCATTTACCCAGTACGACCACCCTCGTATTGCCCATTGCAATCTTAGTGGTGATTCACTTTCATATTCATGGAATGATGGAACAGGCTGGCAGACTGAAAGCATTTTTCCTGTAGGAGACTGGGGTGGAGATCTTGACCTTGTCCTTGACTCACAGGGCAGACCGCACATTGCGTTTTTCGCCGGTCAATCAGAGGGCCTTATGTATGCATTTAACGATGAGGTCTTAGGTGTTGAGCATAGTAATGAAGCTGGCGGAGTTGTGACCCTCAATGCTGTTACAAATCCATTTTACGGCAGTCTTAACATGTCCTTCAGCCTTCCTGAAGCGTCTTATGTAACACTGACAGTTTTCGATCTGCAGGGAAGAACGGTGGACAACGCACTGTCGGAATACCGCTCTGAAGGAAACAACCTGTTCAACTGGACTCCTGACGCTGCACTTCCACTTGGGGAATACATTATCGTGCTGGATGCTTTGGATAGCACTATTTCTCAAAGGGTGATCTTTCTTCGGTAGCTCAGCCTTTTTCATGCGGAATACAGGATCTGATTGTAAGCAAGCACAAAAACAGCCGGCTGTTGATAAAGCAGCCGGCTACAAAAAGAAAGGTTCTTACTTCTTCAGATAGCTCATGGCCATAATAACAGCCCCCTGAGGGTCCTGCAGTACGCAGAAGCGACCCACATCGGGAATGTCAAAAGCAGGGCGAAGCACCTTGCCGCCAAGCTCAGTAACACTGGCAACCGTTGCGTCCACATCGTCTACGGTGACATAGATGTCCCATGAAGGGGGCATATCTTTGCACTCTTCCACCATTGCCATGATGCCGGCAACAGGAACACCATCCACCTTTACCATGGTGTACTCACCCTGGGAAATGGGAACTGTATCATACTCCCACCCGAACAGACCTTTGTAGAATGCTTTAGCACCTTCCACATCGGTTGTCATCAGCTCAAACCACCCGAAAGCCCCATGTCTCATGCACGAATTCTCCACCAGTATCTCCTTTCCAAGTAAAATGAATCTGCCAACAAGGGTAAACATATGTATACATAAATCGATGTCAAGTAATAACTGTTGATCATCAAACCATGGATCAGCCCCCGAAAGAGCAAAGGAAAGATTTGATATAGCATCCATTCAGCAACATTGAAAGATGACAGCTGTGATGAGTCAAAGAACCAGCAATAGCAATGTCGGATTTTAACATATAACCAACATTATCAATGTTGGTATCCGTATGTAATGCTAGGGCAAGAGGATAAATGGAAACATCGTATCTGCAAAGGTTGATAAATGATCAGCGAGAGGAGTTTCTATCAAAGAAAACCGGAACTCCCCCAGAGGTTGCCTGGAATGATCTGCTTGATCCGGGCAGAATTATTGCCTTCACTGGTATTCGAAGATGTGGTAAATCTACTCTTCTCAGGTAAATTGCTGAAGGCGCCAATGGCGGCTTCGTGTACTTGAATTTTGATGATATCAGACTCTCTGGCTTTTCAGAGTCTGATTACGAAGTACTTATCACCCTTTTTCCCAAACAACGCAAAGAAGTCATTTACCTGTTTGATGAGATTCAACTCGCTCCTGTATGGGAACGCTTTTTGCGCAGAATGCATGACAACGGCGCAAGCATCGTTTTACTGGATCAAACAGTTCTCTCCTCAGCAATGAA
>JAGLQD010000106.1 GCA_023136985.1 Candidatus Sabulitectum sp.
TCAGGCTCCTGAGCCGGGAGCATGGATAGTAAAAAACAGCTGGGGCACAGGCTGGGGCTTTGACGGCTACTTCTTCATAAGCTACTGGGATAAGTGGTGTGGCCGTGAACCATTCATGGGAACAGTTTCTTTTACCAATGTGCAGGTCATGGAGTATGATAAATTTTACTATCATGACTACCACGGGTGGCGTGATACATTCACTGGAATAGCAAAGGTTATGAACGCATTTGAAGCAGCAGATGATCACTATATTTCCGCAGTTTCATTTTTCTCCGCAGCGGATTCTGTAGACTTCACAGCGTCATTTTACCAGAGTTTCACCGGGGGAGTGCTTTCAGATCTGATAACTACCGAAACAGGTTACTCTGAGTTCCTGGGATTTCATACAATTGATCTAACCAGCCCGTTTGAACTTGCCCAGGGAGACAGTGTCTATTTTGTTATGGAATTCTCAAGCGGCGGTTATCCATATGACAGAACAGCAGAGGTTCCAGTACTTCTTGGTGCTTCCATGAGGGTGATCGTGGAATCAACAGCTTCCGAGAATGAAAGCTGGTACAACGATGGTGCCTGGCATGATCTGTATACATGGGCAGGTAATCCGTACCCCGGAACAGGTAACTTCTGTCTTAAATTACTTGGGTACAATGCCGGGATCAGCATTTCTCCAGACCAGGATTTTGTTTTCCAGGGCGAAGTCGGTGGCCCTTTTACGCCTGTTTCTGAAACATGGGTGCTGGAATTCATGGGCGATGGATCTGTTCAGTACGATATAAATGCCGAATCAGCGAACTGGCTGGAGCTCACAGGTGCACTTTCCGGAAGTATCTCACCAGGTCAGACGATTGATATTACTGCTTCCATTACACCGGAGGCAGATGATCTTCCCTTCGGTGTTTACACCGCTGATGTGGATTTCGTGAATATCACAACAGGAATGGGAAATGTTACCAGCACCGTTGTTCTCATTGTGGGAGACGCAGGGCTAATTTACAGCTGGAACATGGACTCTGATCCGGGATGGACAACTGAAGGCCTCTGGGAATGGGGTGTACCCCAGGGGATGGGCGGCTCACATGGCAATCCGGATCCTTCAACTGGATTTACTGGAGACAATGTATACGGCTACAATCTTAATGGTGACTACACCTCCAATATGGAAGAAATGTGCCTGACAACCGGAGCAATTGATTGTTCCAATCTTTATGGTACACAGCTGCGATTCAAGAGGTTCCTTGGAGTGGAGGGCAATGAATTTGACCATGCATCTATACAGATATCAAGTGATGGAGAAACATGGTTCTCCGTGTGGGAGAACGGTGAAGAAGAAATTACAGATAGCGACTGGAGTTCCAGGATCATAGACCTTTCCAGTTTTGCGGATACTCAGGCAACAGTCTGGATTCGCTGGGTAATGGGTACTACCGATCCAGGGTGGGAGTATTGCGGGTGGAATCTGGACGATGTGGAGATCTGGGCAGCTGGAGCTCTTTCCGTAGAAGATGGAGAGACAGTTCAGAAACTGTCACTGATCCTCTCGGGAAACAACCCGGCAGCTTCTTCCACCGCGTTCACTTGCAGAATACCATCTGCAGGTATCCTTACCCTGCAGATTCATGATCTGTCCGGAAGGGTACTCAATACTGTTTTCAATGGTTCTGTGCCTGGTGGGGATATCACGATTCCTTTCAGTTTGACAGATGCCAGAGGAGAGAAATTGCCAACAGGTATCTATCCGGTCATGGCCGTATGCAACGGAGAGACATCTGTTACAAGACTTGTTGTTGTTCATAACTGACCAATATATGCCCCGGTATTATTGTTATACCGGGGCACTTTTGTAAGGAGATCGCCTTGTCCCGAGTTCTTCTGGTTAATCCGCCATCTTCCATTGATGTTTACAGTGACAGCAAGATCAGAGTTGCTATTACTTCCGCCCCTTTTGTTACGCTGGGAGCTCTTGCAGGTGCAGTGCTTGAAGACGATCATGATGTCAGGGTGGCTGATCTTATGATAGAAGCCAGACCCATGGATGCATACAGAGATATTCTCAGAGAATGGAAACCTGATTTTGTGGGCATTACATTCACCACCCCTCTGGTTTCGGAAGCAATTACTCTGGCAGCCACTGCAAAAATGGAGTGCCCTGAGGCCATGATCATTGCAGGTGGAATTCATGCTACTACACTTCCCGGGGAAGTTCTTGAGACAAGTGATTTTGATGTGGTTGTAATGGGAGAAGGGGAAAACACTCTCCGGGAGCTCTGTCTTGGAAACGAACTTCATGGAATTGACGGCATCGCCTTTTTTCATAACAATGAGTTAGTGGTTACGAAACCAAGGGCTCCAATTATGGATCTGGATGATTTGCCAATGCCCGCCTGGCAGTTGTACAACTTAAAGTATTACAGGTCACCGCATATTGCATCGAGAAAGAATCCTGTGGGATACATGGAGACTAATCGCGGGTGCAATCACTTCTGTACATACTGCAGCCAGACAATATTCGGACACAATGTAAGAGGAAAGAGTCCAGGGCGTGTAGTTGATGAGATGTTCAGGATGCTGGAACTGGGTTTTAACGATATCCACATAAAGGACGATAATTTTACCGCTGATATTGAAAGAGCCAAGGTTATCTGCCGACTTCTTATAGAGAAAGAATTTCCTGCTCCATGGGCTCTTCCCACTGGTGTAAATGTTCGTGATGTTGACAGTGAGTTTTTTCGCCTGGCTAAAGAGGCAGGATGCTATATGGTGTCATTCGGCATTGAGAGTGCATCTGAAGTAGTTCTAAAAAAAGTCAATAAGAAGCAATCCAGTCACCAGATAAGAAGTGCAGTAAACATGGCACATGAAGCCGGGCTTGAAACGGTTGGGTTCTTTATGATTGGCCTTCCAGGTGATACAGAGGAGACGATCAAGGAGACAATGAAATTTGCATGCAGTCTTCCACTCACTTATGCAAAGGCTTCAATGACGCTGCCTTTTCCTTCAAGCGCCCTGTTCAGACAGATAGACAGTGAGGGTCGTATAAAATCAAAGAACTGGGATATCTATAATTTCCACAGCACAACAGATGTGTGGGAGCACGAGAATTTATCCTGGGCAGTGATTCGAAAATACTACGGCAAATTTCACAGAAGGTTTTATTTCAGACCCTCATACATCTGGAACAGATTCTGGCGTGATATTCGTATGGGTCATTTGTTGGACGATATCAAGGCTGTTCTCTCCAATAACTGGGGTGACTGATCCTTGAAAAAAGCACTACCCGCCATTCTGTTGATAGTTCTATCGGTGTTTATTGCAGAACGATTATTTCCTCAGATACGGATGAGGCAGCTTACTGTTGTTACAATTCCCGGTGGAGCACTTGTAACAGTCAACGGTATTGGTTCCGGTTTTTCTCCAATAACACAATTCGTGCCATCCAGCGGGGCATTCATCCAGGTGGAGAAAGATGGATTTTTCCCGTGTGATTCTCTGATACAATTCCCGATTGATACACTCTTTCTTCAGTTGAAAGAGGGTTGCCTGATTGTGGTTAATACAAATCCTCCTGGCTGTCAGATCATTTCCCATGATTTTTCCGGTATTTCACCGTGCTCTCTCGTTGTGGAATCAGGCAGTACTGTGGATATAACGGCTTTTGGGGAGATGGGTGTTTCGGTAACCAGGGTTGTTAATGTGCTGACTCCCGGCACCAGAATAGTAAAGATTGCAGTACCTTATGAGTTCTACGATCCTTCTATTGGATTCAGCTTTTCAGTTATCCCCAGAGATCTGCTGCCTTTCGCCATGGGGCCTTTAACGGCAGGACGATACGAGGTAACAGCACTGCAATTCTCTGATTTTATGAACTCAGTTGACCCGTTTCTGTTAAGGGACTCCTCTTCTCTCATTGGAAGAACCTGTCTTATGGACAGCATTCTGAAATGCAACTGGAAGGGACCTGTGGGTTTCAATAATGATACCACTGCATATGCTCCATTCGAGGCAATGGGCAGCTTTCCAATGGTTGGAATAACCTGGATCGGAGCCAACTGGTATTGTGACTGGCTTTCTTCGCAGAGCAGCACAGAATTGGAATTCCGATTGCCGTACTGCGATGAATGGGAGCTTCTTGCATCTCCCGGGGCTCATCTTTCAGTTAACCTTTCAGACATCAACGAAACCATTCTCACCAGGCATCCTGAACTGGATGACGGATGGCTGGAAACTGCACCATCCGGTTCTATGGGACGAAGCAATTGGGGATTGTGTGAAATGCAGGGTAATGTATGGGAATGGACATTCTCCCCGGGGATCGCCGCAGGTGGAAGCTGGCTTTCATCTGTTGAAGATTGTCGGTCTGAGTCCAGGATAGAGTTAAAAGATAACCTTGGTTTTCCTTTTGTGGGTTTCAGGGTTGTGGCAACAGGTTCTCCTGCTGATATTCCAGTAAGTCTTTAAACACAGGGAATGGGAGCTGATCATGAATAGAGTTATACCAGGTGGCCCTCTTTGTCAGGCCCCAGAGTTACCAAGCATACCGGATCTTGTAATTAATGCAGCCAGAAGATTCCCGGACAGAGTAGCTGTACGGGAACCGGCGGAGCTAGGAAAATTCAAGTCAATCAACTACAGGCAGTTTGCCAGCAATATTGACTGGGTTGCACGGGGAATACTTGAGACCATAAAAGAGCCTGTTGTTGCTGTAGTAGGGAAGAACAGCATATCCTGGTACACAGCCTATCTTGCAACACATCGTGCAGGTGGAATAGTAGTGCCTGTTGACCCGGGTCTTCCCCAGTCCGACATACACAATATTCTTCACTATTCCGGTGCAAACATGATCTTTCATGATGCTGACTTCGGTGACTGGTTCGAGGACTGCAAGGATATTATTCCAGTTGTTATGAATGCGGGCTTCAAGGATGCCCCGATACTGTTCAGCAGCATTCTTCGAAAAGGCAGATCCAGCGATATCAATCTGCCTGCAGAGTATGATGTGAACAAGATTGCCATTATCAGCTATACCTCTGGAACCACAGGATTAGCCAAGGGCGTTGTTCACTCTCAGGCCACCGTTCTTGCTGATGTGAGGCAGACCCTGCAGTTTTTCAATATAAGGGAAACTGATATTTTCCTGAGCGTATTGCCTGTTCATCATCTTTTTGAGGGAACGGTAGGTTTTCTTCTGCCTCTGGCATGTGGCGCAGAAATTGCCATTGCACACGGCCTCCGGTATGTAGCGGCAGATCTTGTTACAACCCATGCAACAGTTCTGCTGGCGGTTCCGCTCCTCTGGGAGACATTGTATCGCCGGATCATGGATAACATCAAATCTTCTTTTGTGGGCAAAGCTAAATTCGGAGTTGGGCTCACCCTCTCAAAATTTACAGAAAAGATCGGCATAAAGGGATTCCGAAGAAAGGTCTTTGATCCTGTGCACGAGAAGTTTGGCGGAATGCTGCGTCTGCTTATTTCCGGAGGAGCCGGAATTGACCCTAAGGCAATTGAGGGGCTTGAAAAGCTGGGGTTCAGAATGCTGGAAGGGTATGGGCTCACAGAGACCGCACCTATTCTTTCCGCAAACAGGGAAAAAGCCAACAAGTATGGCAGCGTGGGGCTTCTTCTCTCTGAAGTAGAGGGAAGAATAGATGAACCGGATGAGTTTGGTGTGGGTGAAATATTAGTTAAGGGACCCAACATCATGCTGGGTTATTACGGAAATAAGGAGGCAACTGCAGAGGTGCTTTCTGAAGACGGATGGTTCCGCACCGGTGATTTCGGTTATTTTGACAGCGAAGGCTTCCTTTTTATTACCGGACGGAAGAAGAATGTCATCATAGCCAAGAACGGCAAGAATGTTTATCCGGAAGGAATCGAGACAGAACTCAATCGCTTCAGACACATCAAGGAATGTATGGTTTTTGGCAGGATCTCCGAAACGAAGGGGGAAGAGATCTGTGCACTTCTTGTTCCGGACCGGGATCTGCTCATTGAGGAAGCAGAGAACCAGAATAGAAAGATAACCCAGGATGACGAGATAATGGCCATGAGAAAAGTAGTAAAGAATTATAACGCTGCAGCGGAAACCTACAAGAGGATCGCCAGTTTTATCATAAACCCCGTTGAACTCCCCAAAACTACCACTAAGAAGATCAAGAGGAATGTTGCTTTGAAAGAAGCTGGAATGTCCCCAAGCGAGGTTTTCAGACCCTGATGGCAGGTCGCAAGGCAAACAGTGCCTATATGCTTCTGGGACAGATATTCGGCAAAGCAGGTCTTTTTGTTTCGTTAATGATCTATTCCAGATTACTAAGCGATGGTGCTTTTGGAGAGTTGCTTTTTGCTGTTGCTATTTCGGTTATTCTATTCTTCCTTTCAGATATGGGTGCATCTTTACTCACCACAAGACGATTATTGTCCGGGGGAAGCTCCAGTGAGATTCTTTCATCGGCCTTTTGGCTGAGAACGATTCTTTCATTGGTAAGCATGGCTATTTTAGCTGCATTCAGTAAGATATTTGGTTACAGTTCTTCTCAGGTTCAATTGCTGTACATGGTGTTTCTTGGTTTTGTCCTGGATGGGTTCTGTGAGACATTTTATGCGCTGTTCAGAGCCAGAGAAAAAATGATATTTGAGGGAATAGCAAGGGTATCACAAGGTTTTCTTGCAATAGCTATTGCCTTGATCATCCGAAGATATGATCCAAGTTATCTCCTGATTGGCTTCTCCTATACTCTTCGATCAGTACCATCCTTGTTAATTTGCATCTTTGCTGCTGGAAAAATAACTGGAGGACTTTCAATTCGTTTCTCCGGGTCATCGGTCAAGAAGCTTTTTCTCACCGCAATACCTCTCGGGTTAATGGGCATTATTCTTGTAGCTGGTCAGAGATTGGATAACGGTTTCGTGAAGGTTGTTCTTTCAAATTCAGCTGTTGCTGCGTGGCAGCAATGCTACCGTCTGTTTGAGCCAATGGTACTTCTGGTAGTTCCCACATTGCTTCCTGGAGCCCTGTTTGCAGACCTTTGTAAAGCGGAGCAAATTGGATGGTATCAGGTTGTTAGAAGAATTAGATGGATGACTGAAGTGTTTGTCGCTGCAGCTTTCGTCATTGTTATTCCATTGTTTTTTATTGGGATGAATGTACTTGAAGTTGTCTGGGGTTCAGACTTCCTCAGAGGTCAGAACTACAATGATGTTCAACTTGCATTAAGACTATTGTTACTATGCTTGCCAGTGACGTATATGTTTCACATCTATCTTGCAGTAGTACTCGCTCAACACAGACAGAAAATCGTTCTTCCTGTTGCTTTGGGTGCTTTCATCCTGCAAATGGCAGGTCTGGCTATCTTTCTTCCTGGGAGGGGTATTCATATAGCAGCAGTCATGCAACTTGTTTTTATCCTTGTGGTATCAATTTCGCTGGGAGTAAACGCATGGAAAAAATACGGCAGAACAGGCTTTGTCAGCGGAGCTTTACGGCCATCGATTGCTTTTGTCGCAGTAGTTCCATTCTTTGTGCTGCAACCATTTTCCCCAATTTGGAACTCATGCGTATCTCTTTTTGTTTTCATTCTTACCTGGCTAATTACTGGCGGGGGAAGGGCTGTTGCGCATCCCCCGCACTGATACAGTATGTCAGTTAATTATTATGCTTTTGTTTATGACTTCTTCTCCAGAGGAAGAAGTTATTTTAAGGATGTAGCTACCGGAAGGGAGTCTGTCACCGGGGAGTTCTGTCCAGACTATGTTGTTACTGCCCTCGTTCAGGTTAATCTCAGAATTCCTTACTAACCTGCCGGAAATATCATATGCCTGCACTAAACAAGCAGAGTCTCTGTTTACGAATACGCTGAGTATCTGGCTGTCTGATGCTGGATTAGGAGAGTTGGTAGCGCTGAAGTGAAGGGGCTCGAGAAGATCACAGCTGTTTGAAGAATGAGCACTGTAGTCGAGAGAAGGCAGAACCAAAGTATCATCTTTGTGAAGAGTTATGGCTATTACCCCGGATTCTGATGTCCCATAATGATTCCCTGAATCTGGAGGTTCTCTCCATGAAGTAATCACATAGAGACTTGTTCCGTGCTGTATTGTTCTGAGGTCATGTGCCCAGTAATCTGTCATTCCAATTGTTTGCGGGAAATAGGTATGTTCGTCAAGGGCAAGGAACTGATCACCGCCTCCCCAGGGGACGAGAAACTCACTGAAATCAATAGTTCTCAGACCGTCGACTCCATTTCCAGCATAGAGATGTATGTAGTCAGGAGATCCTTCGTAGCCACAAACATCAAGACCGAAAGTGACTGCTGGGATTTCCGATCCACTGGAGACTGAACCTGCCCCTGCGCCGTGCCAGGTAGTCCAGTCAGATGGCTTTGTGTCATCGTCCCACTGGAAAACAAAAAGTGGGTTCTCTGGATCAGTAACATCATAGACCATTATTCCCATTGTCAGATTTGCAAAGAATAGAAGCTTGGAGTCGGAATTTGGACCTTCGTCGCACTCAAGAACAGCTCCTCTGTGAGCGTCACCAAGCTCCCCGCCATTGGACGAGCTGGAACTAGCCCAACCTCCCTGCTGAGCTGCGATACTTGATTCAATAGGGAGATTAGTGCCTGAAGTTGTAGAATAGTCCCAGAGTGTGATTCCACCGTTATGACTTGTAAGATATGCATAGTCATTAACTTCATCAAAATAGAAATGCTCGTAAGGTCTGCGCGGTACTTCGTTGTCGTTGTGTGCAAAGTACAGGTCAGGTAACTCAAACACACTATTTCCCTCAAACCTGTTTCTGATTTGATTGAAGGATGATATACAGACAACATTTTCACCACCTCCGGCGAAACTTACAAGGTAATCACCATTATCAGGGTTCTTTGTGCAGTAGTAGACTTCCTCTGGTGTATAGCTAACTCCCTGAGCAAGCACAAATCCGCTATTGATGGTTACAAGCTCATGATTTGCATCTCTTGTCTCTAGTCTGACTATCATTATGTTACCGTTATTTGGAGTGCCTGGATTTGCAACAGCCGATCGCTCCACTATGGGTACTACCAGACACCACTCAGCTGTTCCGCTTATTGGAAGCTGCATGAATGTGGCATCGAAAGTGAAGTAATCATAGTCCATTGAGTTATCAGGAAATGTTATTGTTTCAACATTGCAAATTTGAGGAGTGCTGAAATCCAATTCAAAAATTGCGATGTCATTATCTCCCAAACTTATTGCTCCGAGAGTGACATTTGTGCTAAGCGTTCCCGAAGGTCTCCTGAATGTAACTTTGTCTACCGCAAGTTGTGGCCCGAAGTACAACAGATTAGAACCAAAGCTGTGATCGTCCTGAAAGTCAAGAAAATCCGCATTCGGTGTGGAGAACACTGCTAAATACAGCGTCAGTAGTAATTGTAACATCACTGAACCTCCTCATAAAATGTTTACTTTGATGACATAGATTGTCAACAAAGTTTATAGCAAATTATATAGTGGTTATTAAGCAAAGTAACAAGGTCTCAGGTGGAAGATTGCTGTTTAACAGAAGCCGAGATAGTAAAAAAGGGCATTTGAACTGTTTCAAATGCCCTTTAAAACCTATTGCAGCCAGCTCTCAATCTGTTCCGGTGGAATCCTCTCAGCATCAAAGAGAGTTGCAATCAGATCAAGGTTGTCTCCTGCTCGATGCGGGTTGTAATACTCCCACACAATGTCGCCTTCCGGAGTAACCTCGAATGCCCTTCCCATCATGGCTTCTATTATTACAGTGTTTCCGTTAGGCAGCCTCTGACAGGATCCTGCGCCAACAGAATAGAACGGAAAATCCTCGCTCCCTCTGTAATACCAGAGCAATTCATTAGTAGCAGGATCAAATTGAAGAACTGTTGAGTTTTCTCCGTACCCCTGATTGTCATACACGAGCATCGTACCATCAGGGAGAACAGTTGGATGATGCTGCATTCTCCACATGTCAGATTCTGCCCAGTAAACTGATTCTTCCTCGATGTCAACTGCGCAAACAAGGTCTATGGATCTGAAAGAGAGAATAACAGAACCCGGACGAAGCGGGCCGTCGTAGTTTTCAGGAAGCATTTCAGACCCAATAAACTCGATTGTGTTGCAGTGAAGAACATCGCCGCCGTCTGGCATTCTGCGTAGAACAGGTGCATACTTTGAATTTGCAAGCACATCAAGAGTTGATATCCAGTGAGTTCTGTTTCCCAGGGAATCAAGTATGCAGATGTAATCTTCTGAGATGTATTTGTCCGGATAGTATTCTTCATTAATATGTATATCTCTACCGATAACGTAAATATTTCCGTTGGCGTCAACATCTATATCATGATGCGCCCCGTTGTATTCACTTGTCCAGAGAATGTTTGAATCTTTGTCTAATTTAACAATACCTCCAGATTCAATCATCACTGTAATATCACCATTGTCTGCCAGAAGGGCACGCAGCCAAAAATCAATTGGAAGCTCCTGGTCCTGCGCATTTGGCCATATCCCATAAAGTGACACTTCGCTGTTAAACCAGTTGTGAACAATTTCACCGTTCATATCCATAAGAGATATGCCAGGACCGTGGCCTGAAATCAGCAGGTTGTATCCGGGGCAGGCTCTGGTTGTGTCATAAATGGTAACACTCATCTGAACAGGAGCCTCCTCGTAACCGGAAAGGTATCCCAGTGAACGAAGTAGCTCGAGTTGTTCCCTCTCAGCTTCAGTCATATTGTTTTCCTCAGCTGATATGGAGGTTCTGGCAGGCCACCAGGCTCCCGGAGGCATTGTTTCTTCCACTACTTCTGCTGGGGAATCATCAAAAGAATGGAGAACGTCTAACATCTTTTGCCGGATAAAACCACGATACTTGAATCCTGCAATTGCAATGATGACAACAAAAACTATTCCTGGGATGATGAATTTGCTCAACCTTTTACTGCTAGTTTTCATAGCGGTTACTCTCCTTTGTATAGCGGTAAGTTTACTCGTAAATGAACACAAATTATACAAGAACTTGGGGGCTACTGCATCTCATCATATAAATTTACTAAGTGGAGAATAAAATGCCGCAATTTATGCAGTGAATCTATTTTTTGATTTTAAAAAGAAAATGACTAATTCTCGAAACTAGTATCTGGACAAGCTTAGCAGGCAGGGGGAGATGCTTTGTTGAAATAGAACCAGACCCTGTTTTTCTGGATTCAATGATATAGAAAGTGAAGTATGAGACTTTGTTCTGGGATTGAAGCTCCATGTTGAGTTTAAAATTTGTGTACTTCCAGGCATGTAGTATCACCTTGAGACCGTGTTTTTTTGCGATGGGACGAAGTTTCTCTTTTAGCAAGTCTTTACCATTTACAATAGGAGAAGCAGCGAGAACAGCTGAATAACCTCCACCCTCAAGATATCTGCCTAGACCCTCCACAATCTTAATAGGAATATCCA
>JAGLQD010000107.1 GCA_023136985.1 Candidatus Sabulitectum sp.
ATTCTTTGTTCGGAATCCAAGCTCCCAAGGATAATTATCTTCACAGTTGGCTATAGGCCGCCCAGTAGACAATTGTCGTCATGATTCTTTGTCAGGATTTGACCGGAGAATTAGCAGAGCCTACCGAATTCATTATGTCTTAATACGCGCTTTCGAGGTCATGATTCAATCGCAATATCACCGTCCTTACTGGAAAGATAACTCCGGCGAGGTCGTAAATGTTCGACCGGCGAGAGTGGAAACTTTATTCCGGTAAGCGTAGTTTCGGATCAATGGCTGGGGGGGTGGGTACCACCCCTGGCTGGGGGAGGGGGTACCAGTGAACAGTTCATGGTTCCAATCACCGCAGATTCAGGATCTGTCTTAGGAATAAACCAAGCTTTGCGAAGCATCATCAGAGCATTGTCCGGATCTGTCAGGGGAATTAACAGAGGTTCAGCGAAGCTTCAACCGAGCATTTGTCCGAAGTATTTTTCGCTTATGCGCCAGTAACAGATCGCCTGCTCAACGCTTGGCATAACTTGCACAGTTATGAAAGTAACTAATTGGCACACAAGCGACTGCGACAAGTTCATGCCATTGTTGAACCTTTTGTTGCCCTGTGTCTTATTTTGCTATACCTGAGAATAATAATGCTCAATTCTGTAAATCACAAGGGTTGTGGAGTATAATTCGGAATTTGTCTTGATATATGAATCAGCCGGGATTCCAGTTTCATTCTTTGTTCGGAATCCAAGCTCTCATGGATAATTATCTTCACAGTTGGCTATAGGCCGCCCAGTAGACAATTGTCGTCACGATTCTTTTTGTTTTGAGAATCACCATAGGTTCCAATAATCCTTGTCTGGATTTGCCTTGGGAATCAACCAAGCTTTGCGAAGCATCATCAGAGGATTTGGATTAGCCTTGGAATACCGATTTCATTTTGCTTTGATCTCTTGGCTTAAGTTTTATGGATTAGCCTGGAAACCGGTTTCAGTATTGTTCGGTAAGTGCTCCCATGGACGATTATCTTCTCAGTATGCGATAGGCCACCCAGTAGACAATTGCGGCTATGTTGATTTTTGGTTTCTGTGAACAACAGAGGTTCAGCGAAGCTTCAGCAGAGCATTTGTCTGGAGTATTTTTCGCTTTTGCTCCAGTAACAGATCGCCAGTTCAACATCCTGAATAACCTGCACAAATATCACTTAAGCCCGTTGAGAAGCGTTTGTGACAGGTTCATTCAGTGGTTCTGCGGTTGTTTGCTCCTTTGTAAAACAAGATACTCCGATAACAATTCAGACAAATCAAAAGCCGGCAAAGTTTCAATTTGCTTTGTATAGAACTCATAGGCTTCAGAATCAAAGACCCCACTGTCTTTCAGGATTGAACCCTTGAGATCCAGATCCGTAAATATTTTTTCAGTTAGTACACAGCAGAGGGTTTCGAAGCTGTTGTATACATGAAGGTAATCAAAGTCACCTTTTAGACTTTGCTTAATGGGTCGAAGTAGGTGAGTCCCAATTTCATGAATTATGCTTTCAAATAAAAGTGGTGTTTCAAAGTATACCCAGTTCTTATCATACCCAAGAGAATTGAATCTGGGCGCCTTTCGCATCCCAGAGCTTAGTATAAATTCATATT
>JAGLQD010000108.1 GCA_023136985.1 Candidatus Sabulitectum sp.
AATATGAATTTATACTAAGCTCTGGTATGCGAAAGGCGCCCAGATTCAATTCTCTTGGGTATGATAAGAACTGGGTATACTTTGAAACACCACTATTATTTGAAAGCATAATTCATGAAATTGGGACTCACCTACTTCGACCCATTAAGCAAAGTATAAAAGGTGACTTTGATTACCTTCATGTATACAACAGCTTTGAAACCCTCTGTTGTGTCTTAACTGAAAAAATATTTACGGATCTGGATCTCAAGGGTTCAATCCTGAAAGATAGTAAGGTCTTTGATCCTGAGGCCTATGACTTCTATACAAAGCAAATTGCAACTTTGCCGGCTTTTGATTTGTCTGAATTGTTATCGGAGTGTCTTGTTTTACAAAGGAGCAAACAACCGCAGAACCACTGAATGAACCTGCCACAATCGCTTAGGAATTGGGCTTCAGTGATACTTGTGCAGGTTATTCAGGACGTTAACTATACTGGACAGGTTTCTAAGGCGAGCACTTCGAGAAGGGCACCATGAAGAAGAATTATATGAGAAGAGAGAATTCGAGGAAGAAACTACTAGATGCTGCAAACAATAGGTGTCCTGTCTGTGGGAGGGAGAATGTCCCTCTTGAATTAGATCACATTGTTCCCGTGTCAAAAGGTGGATCCTACGGTATTGAAAATCTCAGGGTGATATGTTCTTATTGCAATAGGAGGATTGGCAATAGTCCCTATTCAGAACTTGAGTTCAACCTATACCTGAAGCGATTGATGGACGATAGCTCAAGGTACAAACGAGTCGATATGGAAACCGTACTACCTGGAAAAACCAAGTACAGAGCAGATATAACAGCAGAGGAGAATAGCGGGGTCACAATACTAATTGAATGTAAAAATAGATCAGTTATAATGCGAAATGGGATCATGAATGCTATTAGTCAGATAAACGAATATAGGCTCAATTCGCACTATAATAAATACATAATAGCATTTCCTGGAAGAGTATCAGCTGGATTCAAGACATTGTTTAGCGAAGCCAGAATAATAGTATGGGATGCGGATTATATTTCAAAAACATTTTACAGTGAAATATACAACAGTAATCACCCTTATTTCAGGGATCTCTTTCTTTCACTTGTACCGCTAGAACAACAGCCCATATGGCATAGGCTTATTGAGCAACTAAGATCATGCGAACCGGGAAGAGGGAATTGGCCAAGCTATCAAAAACTTGTTGGTCAGATCTTCGAGAACCTGTTTTGTCCTCCTCTGGAATCACCAATTCTTGAGTCATCAGATAATTGTAGAGCAAACAGAAGAGACTTAGTCTTTCCGAATTACGCAGACTCTGGATTTTGGCACTTCATGCGACAGACCTATATGGCAGACTTTGTTGTTGTTGAAGCAAAAAACTATACTAAACCAATTAGCAAGGCTCAAGTATTACAAACATCAAATTATATCAAGCCTCACGGTGCTGGTATGTTCGCAATCATTACTACAAGATCAGGAGCAAATACTGGTGCTCTTCAGACAATTAGAGAACACTGGATGACTCACAAAAAGATGATACTAACTTTGGATGATGATGACCTTGACGGAATGCTAAGAGCTGCTTCATCTGGTGGAGATCCTAGTAGGGTCATTGGACAGGCATTGCAGGAGTTCAGATTGTCTATATGACTGTTGATTGTGATACCAGAAAACACTCAGCGATGGAGGATTAATAATTGCAATGAAGTATAAGCGCTTTTGAGTAATGAGAATCTGTAGTTAACCACTGAATGCAGCAGAACTGCAACAGGGTAATCATGGGTAAGGTTCTAGCAGTCTGCTGATTCAGATTGTTATCATCCAGAAAGGAATTTATGAAATCTGAGATCGCAAAAGAGCTTTATCTTGTATTCCTAATACTCTTCATTTCATGTGGTACAGGTTCAGATGACTCAAACCAATCCAATGAAGACATAATTCCTGAATATCAGCTTGCAGTTGTTGATTCATTTGGTGTTGAAATAGGTGATTCAATTAATATGATTGGGTCAATTCAATATTTCTGCCATCATCCCAATGGATCAGTTCTTATTCTTGATCGTGCTGCTATGTGCCTTAGAGTTATTCCTCCAGATGGTCAAGCATATACTGCCCTCAGGAATGGGGAAGGCCCCGGTGAACTTTCTGGTCCACAGGGATTATGTACGCTTGGGGACGGTAGAATCCTTATCCCGGATATGTATAAACATGAGATGATGACTTATGATGAACAAGGTAATTACCTTGGTGGTTACTTCCTCTCGCATGGAGAACCTCCTTCTCCGGTATTCCCAGTGGATTCTTCTTCAGTAGTAGGAATAATGTTTGATAACAGGCTTGTAGAGGAAGAAACACAATTATGCTATTCTCTTGATCGCTATAATTCATCTATCGAACCTATCGCCAACTACTACATGTTGAACTTTGATCTTGTTGGTTGGAATGAAGCACTCAAGGCAATAGATGCTTTTGATTTTTACGCAGACCGCGCAGGCAATGTTTATATCGTTAATGACTTTACAGAGTACCTTGTTAATGTGTATACAAAGGATGCGCTCCTCACTTATCAGATAGAAGAACCTGTCACTCCTTTGCAAAAGAGTGAAGCTCAAATACAAATTGAAATAGACGAATACGAAGAATTTGCTGTAAATGATGCTTCCTATAGAGGTGGATACCAACCATCTCCTTATAATCAGTTGATTTCTTTAGCTGGTGTTGATTCTGAGGATAACCTTTGGATAGAAAGATTTGACTCTGATACCGGGTATAATTTTGATGTCTGGGATCCGAATGGAGAGTTAGCATATACTGTCTCCTTCTCTACTGCTGAATCTCCTATTGAAATCAAATTCCTTGTAGATGATATAGGAATAATCGGTGCTGTAACTGATCCTGATGATTACCCAAGAATTTACTATTTTGAAACAGTAGAAATTTAATGATAACAATCGAATTCAGTAGAACAGCGAGCTACGTCAGCAATAAACTGGATAACACTGTCTACTGATTCGAGGCGTTGTAGATTATTGGGGAAGGCTGAAGGTTACTTAATTTTTTCTATGGAGATCACTACATGAATCTTATCTCTTCAACCTCTGTAATTGAAACCGGTAGACTTGTCTTGCGTGAGCACACTATGCAGGATGCTAAGGCAATCCTTGAACTATTTGGAGACACTGAAGTGGTGAGACACTTCGGCATGAAACCCATAAAATCAATTGCTGATGCAAGGCAATTAATCGAGTTCTTCCAAAAGAGTCGAGAGGAAACTGGTTTGAACAGATGGGCAGTAGTATTAAAAGATGAAGATGCTATGGTAGGAAGTATTTTCTATACAAACATTGAAAGACCTTATTACAGAGCTGAGATTGGATTTCTTTTGAATAGAGTTTATTGGGGAAGAGGAATTATGCGGGAAGCAGCGGAAAGGATAATCTCTTACGGTTTTGAGGTAATGAATTTCAACAAAATCCAAGCCCTGGTCTCCGTTGAAAACGGGAGATCAATCAATCTAATTGAGAAGTTGGGTTTCACTAGAGAAGGAATTCTGAGAGAGCATAACTTCAACTATGTAGAAAACGGGTTCGAGGATATGTATTCTTTCGCACTACTTGCCCGGACAAGTAGCATTACAAGTAACAGAAAATTTTACGAGTAATTTCAGATGGGTAGGAGCCTGGAAGAAGGTATTAATGCCGAACTGGAAAGATAAGAAGTACTCCCCGTTCAAGAAACTTATCGAGACCTATGTTAGCTCTTTAAATGAGAGAGCTCTGCAGAACTTGATTCCAATCCTGGCAGACGATGTCATTCTATCAAGAGGTTTGACCTGCTCCGGGAAAGAAAACGTAATTTCCCATTTGAAAAATCTACTGCACAAAGAGGATGTTGATTGTATCAAGTTTGAGCTGCTGGATTCTAGTATGGGATTTTTCAACCGGAACGAAGCGCAGATTCTTTTG
Source organism: Candidatus Sabulitectum sp. (assembly GCA_023136985.1). Classification (GTDB taxonomy): domain Bacteria; phylum Fermentibacterota; class Fermentibacteria; order Fermentibacterales; family JCC-6; genus Sabulitectum. The sequence continues at coordinate 3,982 of JAGLQD010000108.1, forward strand.
TACATACAGATCTACCATCGTGAAGAAAAACGAGAGATTCATATAGAATCACTGTTGCTTGTGAAGAAGAATCTCCATTGGCTTATCAGTAGAATTTTTGGTCTAGGGTTTGAACCGGAGGAGCACAATCTATATTTTAAACCATTTTTGGAAGAATCAGAGAAAGGAGAGGTTCCGTAACTGTGGACGATTTGTTGCAGTGTCTTTAACAGGCTCTGTTAATCCTCTTTATAATCCGGACAGATGCCCTGTTGATGCTTCGCTCGCCCGGTGATTCACCAATCAAAAAATTGTGACGATAATTATTCAAATGGAATGCCTATCCCCTGAGTGAAGATAATTACCCTTGGGAGCTGAGATTCCGAACAAATACCCGAGCATATTCCGGGCAAATGCTTCGCAAGCTCTACGAATTCTCTATACAATATCACACTTGTACAATCTGCCATTGAGCACTATGATTACAGAAGTAGCCTGTGAGCCTGATAAAAGGCATTAAATTTCTACAACCACTAAATTCAACAGAACTGCGGTTCCTGTACCAGTACTCATGTTATTGCTGTATGCTGATTTAGGGCGTTCTAGAATATGTGAAATGCTCTGAGTGCACCCATCAAATAGGAAAGTCAATTCCTTGGAAAATGCTAATACGAGCCAGGTTGATTCGATTTATTCCGAACACCTGAGGCTGGCACTAATAAATGTAAGATGGTTCATCCGCTGCCGATAAGTTCAAACAGTTCATTTTTTAGTACCTGTGTTTCCAGTAATCAGGTTTTCTGTTGAGGTGCATAACTGCAAGTATGAAGATTTCGTTTTTCTCGATACTGTAGAGAATCCCATAAGGAAACCTGTTTGTTTGGCATCGCCGTATCTCACCATCAAGAATGGGCCATGCTTCAGGATACTCCAGAATATTCTGTATAGCCGAGTAGACTTCTATAGAGAAGTCATAGCCGAGTCCGCCTTCACACTCTTCGTAGTGATTAATCGCCTTGAAAAATTCAGCATCCGCTTCCGGGTGAAAAGAAAAGGTCATACCCCGAAGTATTCCTTGACCTTGGCGAATACCTCATCGCCTGG
>JAGLQD010000109.1 GCA_023136985.1 Candidatus Sabulitectum sp.
GACAAAGGCAGGCCTCATAAGTGTTGTAGAAAATATTGCTTTTTATCAGGTTCTATGGCTACTTCTGTAATCATAGTGCCCAATGGCAGATTGTACAAGGGTGATATTGTATTGTATGGAGAATTTGCAGAGCTTGCGGGGCATCAACTGAGCATTTCTCCGGATTATAAAGAGGATTATCAGAGCCTGTACAAGTCTCTACAACAATCTGAATAACCTGCACAAGTAAAACCAAAGCCCACGAACAAGCATTTGTGGCAGGTTCATTCAGTTAGAACCTCTATTCTTTATATCCCTAATCAATTCTTGGAAATCATCCCAGCAGAAATAGCTATACCTTCCTGTATGAGTCATTTAGTCTTCCTTTGCAAACAACACCTAAAAGGTAAGAGATGCTCAAGCCGGTGTATTGACGAGTAGGCAATCGCTGCCCCGGACAATTCATCACCTTGGCGTAAGAGTCGTAGTAAAACATAGCCATTGGGTATTTGGGCTACATCAGATGCTGGCAAAGTGGTAGCGAAGGTGGCTACAAGCATATCTTCATTTAACAGAGCGGGAAATTTCACCTGTTCAGGAAGCAGGCTGCCTGAGGTGCGCTGTGGAAACTCTGCGCAAAGTGAGCCGTCAGGTTCAAAAGTGAGTACCCACGGCAGATCATTCCCGTCTAAGGTGATTCTTCCCTCCCAACGCCCTAGCAATTCAGTCTGATTAGTATATCTTTTGAATCCTTCGGTTGCATCGAATGAGACGGAGTGATTGGTCGGTTCCACCACTTGAATCAAGGCATTTGCAAAGGCCTGCGCTTGGGGGTTCGCATCGGTCGCATTAATGACCACGCTGGCCACTATATCTTGCTCTGGGAGAAGCACGATGATCGCACTTGCACCTGGCATACCACCTTCGTGCCAGACTATAGCTTTGCCATCAGAGTTAGTTCGGGAATACCAGCCAAGGCCATAGTGTGATGAGTTGTAGTATGAGTACCTTGCGCCTGGTTCGACAAAGCTTTGCATTAACAGTTTGTTTTTTCGACTGAGGATAAGTAGAGAGTCTTCAGCCTTGTTGCTTAGATGAAAGAGGCCAAATAGTGTAAGATCATGAGCGCTCGCAAACATATTACCCGCACCGGGAGTGTCATTATATGTTTCAATAAGAGGTAACCCACTCGCGTCATACTTCTTCGCCACTTTTATGGGGGATGAGAAGCTATCAACCATTATAGAGTTAATCATGCCGAGAGGTTCGAAGATCTCGGCCTTGAGGAAATCTGCTAAGCTTGTTCCAGTCTGCTCCTCGATGATGTGTCCAATGAGACCGTATCCAAGATTTGAATACTCGAAGACAGTTCCGGGTAGCTGGGCTACCAACCCATACTTACGAAAAGAGTCGCTCAGATTCTGAACAGGTAGATCCTGGTCATGCCAGTAGATTCGGGCATATGTCCCAAGTCCTGAAGTGTGGTTAAGGAGTTGCCTTAGACTGTAGTCAGAATGCGATGAAGCCGATGCTTGATGAGAGAACCAACTACTCGCATAATGACGAGCAGGGGCTTGTATATCCACGGTGCCACGCTGGTGTAACATCATCATTGCAGTGGCAACGATGGGTTTAGATGCAGAAGCTAATGGGTAGGGTGTCCCGTTTGTACTGGCAATCTGTTGTTCCTTATCGGCCCAACCGAAAGCGTTTTCGTGAACAATTTTACCGTTCTTAGCAATCGAAAATGCGACTGATGGAATCTTTCCGCTTTCGATTTCGGCAAGAATTAGAGACTCTACAGCTTTGAAGTCGGACTTGTGCGACATAGGTAACTCAGAAGTGCTTGTCGTGATTCTGCTCAGGTTTTTAGATGTGCTTTGGTTTTCGAGTGAATGTTTTTTGGCCCCCGTTTCACTGAACCCTTGCTCTTCATTTCTTGCCTTTGTTTGCATATAGATATCCCTTAAGTTTTAAATATTTCTGCAAATATTATGATCTGGGACGGAAAGTGAACGAACTCCCTTGAATCTAACATTTTGCATAACCTGCACAAGCGTCACCGGAGCCCATACCAAGGTGTTTGTGGCAGGTTCATGCAGTGGTTGGCGGAATTATGCCTTTTCATGTTCTCAGATGTTCCTGTACAATAGTGATCTTAAGCTTCGGCAACCAGATCTCTGGAATCTATTTTGTATATATGCAGACAAAGGGCGGCGGATCTGATTGACATCCTACTGTACAAGTAGTACATTATGTACAGTAATAAAAAAGAAGGGAAGCTTATGACCATTTCTATTTCGACAGCAGATGCAAGGATGAACTTTTCAGATATTGTTAACAAAGTAGCATATGGCAATGAATCTATTGTTTTGACACGTAGAGGAAAGAATATCGCTGCTCTGATTTCAATGGAGGAGCTTGAGTTGCTTCAGCAAATTGAAGATCGCTTGGACATTGAAGATGCAAATATGGCTGTTTCTGAAAAGGGAGAGAGCATCCCGGCAGAAGAAGCATGGAAAATGCTCGGACTTTAATTCATGAAGTATTCTGTCGAATTCAGACCTGCCGCTTTGAGGAACATGAAAAAATTCCCCAAACGGGTATTAGTGCGAATTAAGAAGAGAATTGATGAGTTGGCTATTCAACTGCCAGATCCCAAAATTACTAAGATGAAAGGAAAGAACCCATATCACAAAGTCAGATGTGGAGATTATCGCATACTCTACGAAATCCACAGCGATGAATTGTGCATTCTTATTGTAAAAGTAGGACACAGAAAAGATGTTTACAGAAATCTCATACATTTGCACTAGAGTATTCGATCGATATGCCTAGTTCGAAATAAATTTACCTATGTAGTAAGCATATACTTTCTTTAAAAATGAAGTTATAACAAAAATTTCTTTCGATTCTTTCGATTCTTTGGATCATTGATAAGATTCAACCGGTAATATTAAATTGATACGCCAACGCGTGCATAACCAGAACAGGTACAACTCAAGCCAGCCTCATAAGGGCTGTGACTGATTCATGCGGTGGTTGGGCTTTTTGTCATCTTGTGTCATTCCCGCTACCGAGAATAATAATGTCCATTTTCATCAATCACAAGGGCTTGCTCGCAGATATTATTCGGAATTGCCTTATTTTTGTGAATCAGCCTGGATACCGATTTCATTATTATTCTGATCTGCCCGGAGAATTGACAAAGCCTATGAAGCATCAATTAATGTTTCCAAGAAAAGCCATACTAATATATTGACGTATAGCCATACAATGAGCATATTCGAGACATGAAGAAATTGATTCGTTTTTAGATAATGTATGCAACCTGTGTACATTCCATGAAATACATTATCTATGGCGTCCATTCTTACGTGACCCCAAAGATGATCTTGTACTTGAATTGGCAATAGCGGCACAAGCTAATACGATCACAACTTTCAACACAAAGGATTTCAAGGGAGTTAAACAGCTTGGAATAGGAATACAAAGTCCCAAGCAGTTGCTGGAGGAAATACAATGGGAGCTTTAAGCCTGAGATTACCGGAATCAATACATCGCCACATTAGAGAGATAGCAAAAGTAGAAGGTGTATCCATCAACCAGTTGATATCCTCTGCAATTGCTGAGAAAATATCTGCAATCATGACCGAAGAGTATTTGGAGAAAAGGGCAAAAAGAGCAGATATAAATAAAATGAAAGCTATCTTGAATAATGTTGCGGATCGTGAACCAATCCTTGGTGATGAACTATAGGATTTGTCAGAACCTGTCGCAAATGCTTGTAAGCTCGCTTCGCCAACAGATGGGTGAATCTTTCACAAGTTCAGGATACTTGTGATTTTGACTTCATAATGAAAGTTCTCATCGACAATTACCTTCTGGATTCACGGTAAGCCATCTGTCCTACAATTATCGTTTGTGATTCTTGTCTGCTCGGGGGATTCGGCTAAGATCGCGTAGCATCAACTGAGCATTTGTCCGGAATAGTTTTGAATTGTTTAGATGGTAAACCCAGAGCAGATTACGAGTTGAATGCCGAGTTGACCTGCAAGCATGACATGGCGCGACTTGTGCGTCAGCACAAGACGTAACAGACGCAATTGTCAGGTGCAAGCGTTCGTTGAGCTTTCATTTTCTCCTCAGATACATCCGGTAAATTTGATTTACCTTCTCTAAAAACTCTCTGCTATCAAGGATGTAGCTTGGGTAGGCTTTTCTTAGAGATGAAATTAAATCTGTGGAAAGTAGAACCGTCTGAAGAGGAATCATATTCGACTTGCCCTTTACCTGGATAAGTGAGTTTTGGGATGCACTTGAATTCTACTCATTCTGGTTGAAAGGGCTTTTTTATATCAGCACTGAATTATTATTTGGGAATACTGAATTAAGCTACTTGTGTTCAAAATGATTGCTGGATATATTTTTTCTAAGTTGAATTGGGATAGATTTTCATTTAATCTGAGGAGGGTCTAATTCCCCG
>JAGLQD010000011.1 GCA_023136985.1 Candidatus Sabulitectum sp.
ATTGATGAAAACAGGCTTGCACAGGAAATGGCTCTGCTCTCTGACAGAATAGATATATCAGAGGAATACCAGAGGCTTGCAGCACATGTTCAATCAGGTCTTGCTGTTCTTGCAGACAACAACTGCGGCAGGAAGCTGGGCTTTATTCTTCAGGAAATGCACAGAGAGTTGAATACAATGGGTTCAAAAGTAGATAATTCCGAAGCAGTACACCAGGTTATCGAGATGAAGGATATTCTGGGTGGTCTTCGGGAGCAGGTGGCAAATGTTCAGTAGCGGAATGCTTTTTGTCCTGGCAGGTCCGTCAGGCGCAGGAAAAACAACACTTGCCCATCATCTTGTGGGCAAGAAGGACGGAACTGTTTTTTCTGTGTCTACAACTACCAGGGCTTCCCGGGGCGAGGAAATTCACGGTGCGGATTATTTTTTTGTGGATGACTCCGAGTTTTCCCGTCGGGTCGAGAGTTCCTATTTCCTGGAGTGGGCACATGTTCACGGGAACAGATATGGAACTGAAGGTGCATGGGTTCGTGAACAAATGGGCAGAGGCAGAAGTGTCGTTCTTGATATTGATGTTCAGGGGGCTGTGCAGATAAAGGAAGCAATGCCTTCTGCAATACTTATTTTTGTGCTGCCAGCCAGCAGTGATGTGCTTCGCAAGCGGCTGGAACAGCGGAATACCGATTCGGATAAAACTGTTGAAAAACGCATGAAGGCCGCTGCGGGAGAAGTCTCTTTCATGGGTGTCTTTGATTACTTTGTCTGCAACGATGTTCTTGAAGAGGCCAAGTTAGAGGTTGAAAGCATTTTCCATGCTGAGAGCATGAGACTTCGCAACATCGGCTGGCCTGTTCAGGCTCTTGACTATCACAAGGGCTATACCTCTGGCCTCAGTTTCTGGAGAGGTAAAAGAATTGTTGTAGCGTCAGGGCCAACCCGTGAGATGATCGATGATGTCAGATTTGTCTCCAATCGATCAAGTGGCTTGATGGGGGTTTCTATGGCTGAGGCTTTTCTTGCTGCTGGTGCCCGGGTTGTTCTTGTAAGCGGACCGGCTTTCAATATGGAACCGCCTGGCCCTGTACGGCTGGTAAAAGTCGGGAGTGCCAGTGATATGAGAGAGACCCTTCGTAAAGAGATCATTCATGCTGACCTGCTGGTAATGGCAGCGGCAGTTGCTGATTTTACCCCTGTTTCTTCCACTTCGGGCAAATTGAAAAGAGAAGAGGGCAGTATTTCGCTTGACCTTGAACCAACTCCTGACATCACCAGATCTCTTGGAAGTTCCTGTCCAGTGATTTCTTTTGCTCTGGAGTATGGAGATGGAGCCGTTGAAAGAGCCAGGAAAAAAATGAAGCGGAAGAATTCGTTTGCGATTTTCCTGAACATGGGGGATGAACCGGAAGTGGGTATGGAAACTGCCTGCAATTCTGGAACTCTTCTCTTTGCTTCTGTTGAAAAAAGCATTGAAATACCTTTTGGATCAAAGAAGTTTGTTGCTTTCGGAATAGCAGCAGCACTTGGGCGTGAAATGGAGAAATCGGATAATGAGTAAGATGATAGATCCATTCTGGGAAGCTGTGTCCAGTTTCGGGGTAGATCAGGTATTTGTATTGCCTGAATGGATCAGGAAGAAAGTTGAAGAAGATCAGGCGGCAATTCCTGAAGGAATACCTGGAAAAATGGCTTTGATGAAGAAGAATCTTGCAGGGTGCATGAAATGTGATCTTGGCTCAACCAGAAAAAATATTGTTTTTGGTGAAGGAAACCCTGAAGCGGGGATACTGGTTGTGGGAGAAGGCCCCGGAGCAACAGAAGATGAAACAGGCAGGCCTTTTGTGGGTCGCTCGGGGAAATTGCTCGACAAGATATTTGCATCCATTGATCTGGATCGGGAGAAATTGTTCATAGCGAATATTGTTAAATGCCGTCCGCCGAATAACAGAACACCCTCTGCCGGTGAATCGGAGACCTGCAGCAAATTCCTTAAGCAGCAGATCGAAATAATGAAGCCGGGAATTATTATTGCTCTGGGTGCAAGTGCAGCAAGAATACTTCTCGAAACTCGAACAGGCATTGGTCTTCTCCGGGGAGAATTTCACAGCTATATGGATACTCCTGTTCTGGTCACATATCATCCAGCAGCTCTTCTCAGGTCACCGGCACTGAAAAGACCGGTATGGGAAGACATGAAAAAACTGAAATCTTTTATGGATGAGGCTGGGCTGCCTCGAGAACCCGGAGAAAAATAATGACAGAGGGAAGAAAACAACCCTGGAGTGCTGAAGCCGAAAAATCAGTTCTAGCCGGTGTACTGATCGATCCTGTAATTGCTGTTGAAGTGTTTGCAATGCTATCTGAAAGCGATTTCTTCGATAGCAGACACCGTCGCATATTTTTAGCTTCCAGGGCAATTGATTCACGGGGTGAACCAATTGACCTTGTAACTGTTTCAAATGAACTGGAGCGTACAGGAGAGCTGGAAGCTGCAGGAGGGCTGGAATACATAGCAGCAATCACTGATGATCTTCCATTTCTGTCCAATGTGATCAGTTACAGTAAGATCGTAAAGGACGGTTCTCTGCTCAGGCAGTTCTTATCCATAGCCAGTCAGGGAATGGACAAAGTTTACTCAACCAATGTGGATGCCAGTGAGCTTCTTGATGATGTCAGCCAGAAAATGTTTGATATCGGTACATCTTCCTCTCAAAAGGACTTTTTCAGGGTCGGCGAACTTACTGCTGAAGCTATTAACACATTCAGAACCATGCGTGATGCCAAAGATGGTGTTACAGGTCTGTCCACAGGGCTTGAACCTCTGGACAGAATGACCACAGGTTTTCATGCCGGTGAAATGAATGTGATAGCTGCCAGACCCGGTGTGGGAAAAACCAGTCTTGCGTTGAACATGGCTCGTAACATTGCAGGGCAGGGAAAAGGGGCAGTGGTGTTCTTCAGCCTGGAGATGACAGCGGATCAGCTCACTCAACGGTTGATAAGTTCAATGGCTGGCGTGGGAATACAGGCCATTATTGATGGCACTCTGGCACAACATTTCTTTGATGATCTGGACAGGGCGGCTAAGGATCTCAGCAATCTTCCAATATTCATTGACGATACTCCTTCAATCTCATCAGCGGAGGTCAGAGCAAAATCAAGGAGGCTCGCCCAAAGGGAAAAAGACGGGATTGCTGCAATCTTTGTGGATTACCTGCAGCTTATGCAGGGTGACGATGGAGTAGAAAGCCATCAGCTTAAAGTGGCAAAGAACTCTTCAGATCTCAAAGGCCTGGCAAAAGATCTGAAAGTTCCTGTTATGGTGCTTTCC
>JAGLQD010000110.1 GCA_023136985.1 Candidatus Sabulitectum sp.
AGCCTGTTTTTCCGTAAGAGCAGTTCCGCTGGTGGCAACTGTACCGGTGTAACCGATGGAAACAAGCCTGGCGTGATCAAAATAGCCCTCCACCAGAATTGCCATCCCCGAATCTCTTGCTCCCCTCTGGGCAGTGCTGTAACCGTAAAGGAAAGATCCTTTTCTGTATATGGTAGTCTCAGGGCCATTAAGATATTTGGGCTCAGCATCTCCCAGGGCACGGGCACCAAAGGATACAACCCTTCCTCTTCTGTCACAAATAGAGAATGTAAGCCGGTTCCTGAACCTGTCATACGGGTTGCCTCTATCGGTAATAACCAGTCCAGCCTCACTCATAACTGATACTGAAAAGTTTTTGCTTCGCAGATGCTCAAGAAGAGCATTCCCCCCTGGAGCATATCCGATATCTGTTCCTGGAATATCATCATCGAACGATCTCTTCCGCAGGTATTCTCTTGCCTTTGATCCAACAGAGCCTCTGAAACAATCCCTGTAATAATCCCCTGCCACTACCATGACTTCATACAAACCTCTGGAGGTGTCAGAGGAGAGTGACCCGGAGCTGGATTTCTCCAGGGTAATACCGTTTTCTTCCGCCAGCTCTTCAATAACTTCCATAAAATTCAGATTCCTGTGCTGCATAAGAAAGCTGATCACATCACCGCCCTCCCCGCAGCCAAAGCACTTCCATGTGCTTCTTCCAGGGAAAACAAAAAAACTGGGAGTTTTCTCTTTATGAAACGGGCATAAGCCTTTCCAGGAGCTGCCTGATCTTTTCAGCTCCACATATCTTCCGATTGTAGATATGATATCTGCGGAATCCTTTACCATCTCAACATCAATTGGTTTAAAGGCCACTGGATTCACCCCCTTAACAATACAATAGATGCACCTGTGCCGCCTTCTTCCGGGGAAGCCATGGAAACACTCTTCAGTCTCTTGTCACGCCTGAGCCAGGCAGTAATACCCAACATCAATCGCCCCTTACCATGAATAACCCTGATCCTTTTCAGACCGATGGCAACACAATTATCCAGCTTTATATCAAGCTCGGCAATGGCCTCGTCAACAGTCATTCCCAGAAGGTTTGCTTCAGGATTTTCCTCAATTGCCTGATACACCGATGATGAACTCTCTTTTTCCTTCGGGGGATCAACTTTTGTGAGCTGGGACAGTTTCTTTCGCACCAGGACTGAACCTATTCTAACCATTGCATTGGACCTGCCGGCCTTCTCAACAGTACCGGAAACAGACCATCCCTCGATCTGAACATGATCATCCACTTTGATGGTAGAAACTGTTTCGCTTGAAGAGCGCTTTTCCAGCCTGTCCGCAGGTCTTTCCATGGCAGCCAGTTCGCTGATCTTCTTTCTTTTGTCACGCCTTTCGCCTGCCGAAGAAGAGTTTGCGATGGATACCAGAAGAGAATCTGCTCTGGACTGAATGTCTTTTAGGGCTTGAATCTTCTCTTCATCCACTGATTCAATTTTCTTTTCCAGATCAGACCTGGTCTCCTTCAGCTGCCTCTCAAGATGTTTTCTGCTCTTTCTTTCATGCTTTCTGTCTTCGGTCAGGCGAAGGAGCTCTTTCTGACGAGTCTCTTCAAGTTCACGAAGACTGACCACAAGGCTGTCAAGGCTGAATGAGTCTCCTGCCAGGTCAGAAGCTCTTTTCAGCATATCCTCTGGAAAACCGGCAATTGCAGCTGCTTCAAGAGTACATGAAGCACCGGGAATATCTGAAATAAACTCAAAACCAGGTGTAAGAGTTTCCGGATTAAATGACATTGAACCATTATGAAAGCCCTGCTTTTCCCTGGCCAGCAATTTCAGCTGACCCATGTGTGTACTCACTATGGTCCTGACTCCGGAATCAGCCAGCTCTTCAAGAAAAACAGCTGCCAGGGCAGCTCCTGTGACAGGATCAGTTCCTGCTGCAGGTTCATCTATTATTGCAAGAGTCTCCGAGTCTCCATTCTCCAGGATATCTTTCTGTTCTGAAAGCCGCGCGGAGTATGTGCTCAAGTGCATTGCAATCGATTGATTATCACCCATGGAAACCATGACTCTGCTGAAAAAGGGCATTGAAGAAGAGGCACTCGCATGAACTCCAAGCCCACTCCGATTGCAGATTGAAGCCAGTGAAAGTGCTTTAAGAAGAACACTCTTACCACCAGCGTTAGGCCCGCTGATCACCAGAACACGCCAGCCTTCTGCGAGCTTAACCCTGCTCTTCACCACAGCATCGCCAGGTAAAAGAGGGTGTGCAAGCTCTCGAAGATCCATCTGTCCTTCCTGGGTAAATGATGTATTTTCACTGATATGATATCTGGCTCTGGCAAAAACAAAATCCAGTTCACTCAAAACTAAGATCCCGTTTCTGATATCCTCAATCTCTTCTCTGAGAGCTGTTGTTGCCTCCCGGAGGATCCGTCTTCGCTCCTGCTGATAATCAAGTAAAGCTTCCTGGAGTTCGTTCCCGCCTTCCACAAGCTCCGCAGGCTCGATGAAAAGAGTACTTCCGCTCTCTGATCTGTCATGTATCAATCCTTTTACAGATCCCCTTCTGCCGGCGGTCACTGGAAGTACATACCTTCCCGATCTTATTGAAGGCGGAGAGTCTCTGAGAACTCCAGTACCAGCAAGTCTGGAGGAAATGGCTGACAGTCTTGCTGCAAGTGAAGAGCGAAGTGATTGAATTCTTCTTGATATCTTTTTCAGTTCAGGAGATGCGTCAGAAGCAAGTTCCCCGTCTGGCGTTGTAATTCGCAGAAGCATTCTGAAAAGAGGATCAAGCCTGGGGATACAGGCAATTGAAGTGTCAAGAATACCGGCAACTTCTTCAGGAGAGCTGTTTACTCCCGCTGCGAACTCCTTCATGTCACTGAGAGCTTCACCTGAGCTTCGAAGATGCACGGGGTCAAGGGAAATGGCGCCTTTGTCAAGGAATGACACAGCTGTAATTATTCCCTGAAGGTTCGAGACAGGAGGTTCAATTCCTGCGCTGATCAGTCTTGCTGCATGGAGAGTCTCATCCTCAAGGATCCTGGCTCTACGTCTGTCGGTTGCCGGCAGCAGGCTGCTAACAAGCTTTTTTCCAGCCTGGCTGCCGGCAAAACCCGTAACAATCTCAAGAATTCGCTTAAACTCAAGTTTGTCCAGTGAGTGATTCACTGCTGTTAACTATTCTCGACTTTAAACGAAGGAGATTCCTCAAGTTTATTAAGAAGTTCCTTTTCTCTCCGTTTAACTTTTCCAGGCACATGAATATCTACCTCTACCAGCAGATCACCCCTGCCCCGCCTGTGAAGCCTGCCCATTCCATGATGCTTCAGTTTGAACCTGGTTCCTGCAGAAGTTCCACTGTCAACCTTGATCCTCAGGGAATCACCATCCGGTGAAGGCACTGCAAATTCTGCTCCAAGTACTGCCTGTGGATAAGAAATTGTCAGAGGGTAGACAAGATCGTCCTCCTCGCGTCTAAACAAACCGTAATCAATTTTGTTGATCAGCAGTTTGAGATCTCCGGGGATCCCGCTTTGCCCGGGATGATGCCCCTGACCTCTCAATCTGATGTAGTGCCCTGCAGACAGTCCTGCAGGAAGATCTACAGCAATGGTGGATTTCTTTTTCTCAAACCCCCTGCCCCGACAGTTTGAGCAAAGTTTTTTAGGGATCTTCCCACTGCCACCGCACACATGACATCGGTTAACTGTTCGAAAACTGCCAAGCAGAGTGTTTCTAATGGAAGAAACTTTTCCTATGCCATTGCACTGCCTGCAGGTCTCTGAACCGGCTGCGTTGTCTGCACCTGTTCCAGAGCATTCTCCGCAGGAAACATTTCTCTCTACCTCGATCTCCCGGCGCCCTCCAAGTGCAGCCTCTTCCAGATCAAGGTCAACCTTTACAGTTACATCTTCACCCTTAACTACTCCGGAACCGGAACCTCCTGATGAAAAACCAAAGTTTTCCATGAATGCCCGCATTGCATCGTCAAGGCCGAAACCACTGAAAATGTCATGCATTCCACCCATTCCATGTCCATGGGAAGCACCTGGGTCTTCTGTTGTTCCATAACGGTCATAAGCGTCCCTCCGGGAAGGATCACTCAAAACCTCATAAGCTCTTGCAACCTTTTTGAAGCGCTCTTCTGCCTTGTGATCACCGGGGTTACGATCCGGATGATTCTTCATCGCAGCTGTGCGATAGGCCTTTTTAATATCCTCGGCGGACGCGCTTCGATCCACGCCTAATACTTCATATGGATTCATAGTGTAAAATATAACAACCGGAGGGCCATAACAACAAAACAGCAATGTTCATTGTGCAATTACTGTTCCTCTTATTTTTTCCCGTCTTCCTCTATATGAGAGATGGAATCAAGGAACTCAGATGTGGCTTTCTCTTCATCGGAATCAAACATTTCAACCATTTTTGCCACGGAGCTTTCCAGCTGACGCACTTCATCTATGGCTTTTTCGAGGGCAAGAGAATCATCGCTCTCACGGAGAGACTTAAGATTCTTCATCTCAGTCTCGAGTTCCACCCAGGAATCTTTATCCAGTTCCTCACGGGCAACTGTGAGAGATTTTGAAGCTCTGTAAATTACTTCATCAGCTTCGTTCCTGAGGCTGACAAATTTCATTCTGATCTTGTCTGCTTCCGCGTTGGCCTCGGCTTCCCGGCGGAGTCTCTCGATGTCTCCACTGCTTAAACCTCCACTTGGGTTCACCTTGATGCTCTGTTCCTGACCTGTAGTTGTATCTCTGGCCGACACATTAAGTATGCCGCTGGCGTCAATTTCAAAGACAACCTCAATACGGGGTTCCCCACGCTTGGCAGAAGTGATACCTCTCAATTCAAAAGTACCCAGGCTTCTGTTGCCGTCAATGATCTCCCTCTCGCCCTGGGCAACATGAACCCCAACTACAGATTGGTTATCGCTTGCTGTTGTGAATATCTTGCTGTTTCTAGTGGGGATAGGACTATTCTTTTTAATGATTGGTGCCAGAACTCCACCCAGAGTCTCAACACCAAGGGTCAAAGGAGTCACATCGATAAGAACAAGATCTTTTCGCTGTCCTGTAAGAACAGAGCTTTCAATGGCTGCGCCAAGAGCAACAACCTCATCGGGATTTACCGACTGGGCAGGCCGTCTGCCAAAAAACTCTTCAACCAGCTTCTGAACCATTGGAATTCTGGTAGACCCTCCCACAAGAACAACATGGTCAAGCTCTTCTATCTTCATATCCGCGTCATCAATTGCCTCTTTGCACAAGGGAATCGTCTTTCTAATAAGATCACCGGCAAGCTCTTCAAAAAGCTTTCTGGTTACGGTTATTTCCAGATGAACCGGGCCTGATTCCCCAGTGGCGATAAAAGGCAGGTTTATGTCTGTCTCCTGGGTCATGGATAACTCGCATTTCGCCCGTTCAGCTGCCTCTCTTACCCTCTGAGGGGCAATATTGTCACGGGAGAGATCTATACCGGTTTCGGACTTGAATTCGCCCATGATCCATTGAACCAGCCTGGTATCAAGGTCATCCCCGCCAAGATCGGTATCTCCCAGTGTAGCCTTAACCTCGAAGACTCCATCAATAACCTGAAGAATGCTTACATCAAAAGTTCCTCCGCCGAAATCATAAACAGCCAGTTTCTTTCTGCCTTCGGGTTCAATGAATGCAAGTGCCGCAGCAGTTGGCTCATTCAGAACTCTTCTAACTTTAAAACCGGCGATCTTGCCTGCAGCTTTTGTGGCCTGGCGCTGAATTTCGTTGAAGTATGCAGGAACGGTGATCACCGCATCGGTAACTTCCTCACCGAGGAATTCCTCTGCTGTGTGCTTCAGTTGTTGAAGAATAATTGCTGATATCTCCGGCGGCGTATAGACTCTATCCATAATTCTGACAGCAGCGTCACCATTACTGTTCTCGACTATCTCATACGAAACATCGTTAATGTGACTTGACACCTCGGCATACCGTCGACCCATTAAGCGTTTGATACTGTTAACAGTGTTTTTGGGGTTTGTTATCGCCTGTCTTCTTGCCACAAGCCCAACAAGCCTCTCTCCCTTGGCAGAGAAGGCAACAACAGAAGGCATTACCCTTGATCCGCTTTTAGACTGAATGACTGTAGGATGCCCACCGTCGCTGAAGGCTATGCAGGAGTTAGTTGTTCCGAGGTCAATTCCTAT
>JAGLQD010000111.1 GCA_023136985.1 Candidatus Sabulitectum sp.
TCGGAGCGGAATGGGTAAAGGATACTGAATTGATGGATTACTCTACACCTGATGTGAAATCAAAGGAAATCGTTGAGGATTCTGAATAGTTTCAATTCCAAGATCAATATCCAGATCAGGCCAATAGTAATTTCCGGGAGTTGGCTCCTGTACGTTAACTATCTCGTTGACAGATCCATCTTTAAACCAAGGGAAATCTTCATAGGAAATGAAATACTCGCGGCCATGCGTATATAGCCATATACCATGACTGGATATATTGACAACTTCAGTTTCCGAAGTGTTCACGCCAAGAATTTGTGATCTGCTCAAAGCAGAATCCGAATCGCATCCTAAATACCGCAGGTCGAATACGAAACCCACACCGGGATATGTTTCTGATCCAATGGTGATCTCTTTAAATTCTTTTTCTGCCCCTCCATGCTTCCTGTAGAAGGAACTATTTTTTGCTCCCAGCAAGGTCCATATTATCATCTTCCTGCAGTTGTTGATCTTGAAGTGTTTTATCATTTTTTCTAGAAGAACACTGCCAATACCATTCCCCTGCTCCTCAGGAGATACATAAAGACCAACGATCTGACAATCGTATTTCCCCTCTTCCATTTTTCCAGAGACAAAACCGGATACTGACTTATTCCTCTGAAAAACAAAAACAGTCTGCAAGCGTTTCTCTATCATGCCGGTAAATATTTTCGAGTATTTATCTCTGCTCAGTGTTGCTGGATAATCCGTATTAACAATTCCCGTATATGCGTTCTGCCAGGCTGCGATTGTTATTCCCGCAATGGAATCAACGTCAGCAATCTGTGCTCTGCGAACCGCAGATCCTTCTTCCCTGCACACACTACCCGCCACACCGGCCAACAGAACCCCGAAGAACCTCCAGAGCATGGGGAAGGATCGGAAGCAGAAATTCAACGCACTCAGTGACAGCCTTCACGCTTCCTGGAAGATTAACAACCAGCGTGTTTCCTTTAATTCCAGCAGTACCTCTGCTTAACCAGGCTGCTTTAACTTTTTCGCTTGAACGATACCTGAGCATCTCCGGGATGCCCGGAACTTTCCTGTCACAGACCAGATCAGTAGCCTCCGGGGTAAAATCCCTTGGGCTGAAGCCTGTACCTCCGGTTGTAAGCAGAAGGTCAACACCCTGCTTGCACATTTCTTCAATGCAGGATGCCACAGGCTCAATACCGTCTTCGGTTATTCTGTAGTCAACCTTTGTGTAGCCGGAGTTTTCCAGTATCTCAATAATTGTCGGGCCACTGGTATCTGTTCTCGTGCCCTCTTTGCAACTGTCACTTACTGTCAGTACGCTGAAAGTTGACATGTTCCCCATTAATGTCCTTTCATTCTTCTCAAACACTGAGCGCGGTATGTAGTCAAGGCCGTTTTTTTGGATCCTGCCTATTATCAAATATGGAGTGAATTACAATATCATCCTCTTCAACAGTGTAGAAAATCGAGAATGGAAATCTTCGAATAACACCTCTTCTAAAAAAGGAATAGCAAATCTCATGCATTTCCGGGAATTCAAGAATATCAGCGAGTGCTACTTCTATGCAATCAAGAAACTCAAATCCAAGCCCGTGCCTCTGAATTTCATACCACTCTGAATGCTGATTCTAGATCGTTCACTGACCTATCTGTGTAACGGAGATTCAACTGTAATTATTCCCTATTTTCTCGTGAACACTCTTACAATCATGAAGCTTTATATCTCCGTTATTGTATTCGCTGTACCTTTGATTCAACTCAGCTTTCTGCCATTCCGGCAATGGAAGTTGGCAATTATTCCGAGCAATGGAGTCCCAGATATCCTCCACCAGCATCAGCTTCCTGGATAGTTCCATGCCATCAATACTCTCAATAATTTCAGTCATCCTCATTCGAACACCTCATGCCTCAAACAAAAACCCGTATTATCTTGCCTTACATCAATACAATAAAACAAACGAACTATGATCTCAAGTGCTTTACAGTCCGGCAGCGATATAAACTTGCTGGTAGTACTTGATATCAACTCTATTTCTTTCGAGTAACTCTAACAACTCTTTGAAATCGGGCTGGATATTCATACAAAAACCTGCCTGCCTTTAAGCGTAACTGCTCAAGAATATCCAGCCTGTACTCTGGAGTTTGCTTTCTCCAGAATTCTCAGTCTTCCCGAGCCTGTTCTTCGTGGGTTGTATTTCTAATAGCCTTTTGCATATTTACCTGCCAAACTTAAGCTGCACCACCTCATCCCCAATTATACTCAATCAATTCAATACCTGAAAGTGATTTTTCTCGGACATCTGGGCTCGACCTGTCATTAGCCCCTGGGCAGTTCCAGAGCATCCTGAAACCCTCCGGTTTCTGATTGACACTGCCGGTTACACTGATTATTCTCTAGCTGGTACTTACTATGACGAATCGAGCTGTAAAGAATGGAAGCCATGGGATCGCAAGAAACAACAAGAGCAGGCAGATACCTTGAGGAAATTCTTGATATTCTTATTAAGCATAATCCACTACAGATAGTACTATTTGGTTCGGCTAATACCGGGGAGTTCAAGGAAGACAGTGACATAGATTTACTGGTGATTCTTGACATAAATACAATTCCAGGGACATATGAAGAAAAAATGAAAATGAAACTTGAGCTCCGAAGATCCCTGCGGAGTATTAACAGGAAAATCCCAATTGATCTGCTTGTGTTTACTTCGAAAGAGGTTGAGGTAATGAGCAATCAGAAAAACCTGTTTATTGAAGAGATAATGAATACGGGTAAAATACTGTATGAAAAAGCAAGTTAGTGAATGGATTCTCTTTGCAAGAGTCGATCTTGATTCAGCATTGAAATTGATGGAAGAACCGCATTTATCTCAGAACTCAGTATTCCATTGTCAGCAGACAATTGAGAAAGCCTTTAAGGCCATTATTGAAGATAACAACAGCAGAATACCTCGTACTCACGACCTCAGAAGACTGCTTGGCATTATTGAGACCTACGGAATTGTAATAGAGATTGAAGAGGATATCCTTGATGAGATCAATGCTGTATACACAGAGACCAGATATCCTTCATATCTGGGTTTGATACCCGATGGCATTCCAGGAATGAAAACTGTGACACAATTCTATGCTTTAGCCAATTCCATATATCATCAGATAACCCACCTGTTGTCATCCGGTTAACCAGTAACAGTATTTTCTTCATTCCTGTGGGTGCACAAATTCCTGATGTTACTTCTCGCCTGGCACGTCTGCTGTAAAGGTACCGGATTTACCTCCAGTTTTCTCCAGAAGGCGTATACCTGTGATCTCCATTGACTTGTCCACAGCCTTGAGCATGTCATACACTGTGAGAAGTGCCGTGGTTACGCCCACAAGGGCTTCCATCTCGAAGCCGGTCTTTGCTTCAGCGGATACAGCGCAGAAACACTTCAGGTCGTTGCCGCTGAACTCAAATCTGATGTCCACTCCCTGCAGTGGAAGAGGATGACACATGGGTATCAGTTCTGAGGTTTTCTTCACAGCCTGAATTCCTGCCACAATTGCAGTGTTAAGAACATTGCCCTTGGGAGAATTGCCGCTGGCAAGAATCTTCATTACGGCATCTCCAAGTTTGATCACCCCTTCAGCCAGAGCAGTTCTGTGTGTGGGAAGCTTGCCTGAAACATCAACCATCCGTGCATATCCGTCTTCATTCAAATGCGTTAAATTCATTGGTAGACCCTCCATAACTCAATTCAGTCCTAGATTTTATCCCTTTATCAAAGGTGTTACATAGACGATCAAAAAGAAGATCAGCAGAATTGAAATTATAGTGCCAGCGATCCACAGCATTTTCTCACGCCTTTGCATTGTTTCCCCGGCTTCTGCACGACCCCACGATATGGAAACCCATAACCTCTCATAAAAATAGTACATGACCATTCTTGTAGAGTGATGATAAACAACAATAAGCGTGGCAATAATTACTGCAGTGTTCCTGGAAGGAGGAACCAGAAGTACAATTATGTACGCACCAATCCAGGTCCAGATCACACCTATGAACCTCCATAGAAGCGATTTTACTATTGTTCGTCGCTTTGACTCACTCTGATCCCCGGAGCGGGACAAATTATTCCTCGGTTCTTTACGCTTTCTCACCCGCCTATCCTCCACATGCTCACTCCACCACACGCTCCATGGTGCGGTTTCTTTGCAACAAGACCGTGAACAGCACTGATTATCTCACCGTCTTCTCTGCCCGACCTGAGCATATCTCTAAGGTTAAGAGATTCTCCCCCGGCAAGACAGGGCAGCAGTTCACCCTCCGCTGTGAGCCTGAGCCTTGTACAGTTCGCGCACATCCCACCCCCTACCGGAGCTATGATCCCAAACCGTACACCGGACAAGGTCTCATACATGTTTGCAGTGCCTTCTGTTCCAGTGAATTCAGAAGACCCCAGATCCCTGCTGACCTCCAGGAGAATGTCATCATGGGGCACATGGCTGCATACTGAACCAGTCATGGGCATGTGTTCAATGAACCTCATGGTTGTACCCATATCCGTGGCCCATCTTACCATATCTGCAAGCTCTCCAGAGTTGACACCCTTCAGCACAACACAGTTCAGCTTTACAGGATTCAGATTGTTTTCTTTTGCCGACTCAATGGCTTTCTCAATCATATTCAGGGTAACATCACGCCTGGTAACTTCCCTGATCACCTGATCCTTCAAGCTGTCAATGCTGATGTTTACCCTGGAAAGCCCCACTGCTGCCAGTTCTGCTGCAAACTCTGGAAGCTGGATGCCATTGGTGGTCATCACCGTTTCCGCAAGAGGCGAGATCCCTTTTACAAGCGAAACTATACCACGACGAACAAGAGGCTCCCCTCCTGTGATTCTTATTTTTCTCAGACCGAGAGCATGATGTATCAATACGGTAAGCTGCTGTATTTCCTCCAGCCTTAGAATGGAATCGTGACTGATATGCGGGATGCCCTCTTCAGGCATGCAGTAGATACACCTGAGATTACATCTGTCGGTAACAGACACTCTCAGATAATCAATTTTTCTACCGAAACCGTCCTTCATTCCCAGCAACTCTCTCCACCGGCCCACGACATGAGAGTGAATGGTACAGAAGATCCTGCGGCAGCGCCGGTACTTTCAGCTGGAAGCCAGGCAATACTGTTTGTTCCCCTGGCACTCATCAGGTCTCCGGAACCGGAAGTGGCAGGAGTACTCAATATCCATCCATCTCCGGTGAGTTCTGCTTTTGTTCTGAAGAAATTCAGCCTTCCCGACTTCTTCCTTAGAGAACCTGAGAGCTTACCTGCAAGCTCTTCTCTGTGATATCTCTCATGGCCCGAAAAGAGTCTCAGGCAGGCGAGAACGTACATTTCAAGACCTACAAGAACACTAACCGGGTTTCCTGGAAGCCCGAACATCATCTTGCCCTTCTGATCTGTTGCAAAAGAAAATGGTTTCCCGGGTTTCTGAGCAACTGTTCTAAAATGGAAATTGAAACCCAGATCCTCCAGAACGGAAGGTACATAATCGTGTGTTCCCATGGAAACCCCGCCTGCTGTAACAAGAATATCCGACATGCTCAAAGCCTGTGCAGCAGCATTCTTAAGGGATTCAGGATCGTCAGCTGAATGGAAAACTTTCACAGCAGAAAAACCTGACTGTGACAGAAAGGAAGTGATAAGAACACCATTGGCGTTACGAACCTGCCCGGGCTTTGGAATGTGAACAGGCGGTATAACTTCGGAGCCGGTTGTAAGCACACTGATCACCGGTCTTCGATAAACCGGAAGAGTTTCTCTGCCTGCCATTGCAGCAATACCCACCTCTGCAGGAGCAATCAGGATCCCCTTCTTTAGAACAGTCTGTCCTTTTGTAATGTCCTCTGCCTCCCAGCAGATATTAGCGCCTGCCTCTGGCATCTTTCTTATGGTCAATCTGCCATTGGATACACTGGTAGCTTCAACCATAACCACCCTGTCCGCACCTTCAGGGACAGGAGCCCCGGTCATTATCGGGGCGGCATAACCATCTTCAGTTACTGGTTCCGGTTGAACACCGGCTGGTATCTCATCCATCAACCTGTATTCATCAGCAATTCCCCGGATGGCAAAACCATCCATTGCGCTGCGATCAAACGGAGGCATTGCTATATCGCTGACCACATCTTCCGCCAGTATTCTTCCTGAGGTGTCCTCCAGAGCCAGCACCTCTACTGCCGGAGAAGGCGTCTTTTCAAAAATCGTTCTCAGAGCTTCTTCTACGCTGATCATTTTCAGTATTTATCCTCCAGATGCTTTGCAGCATCAGCCATGGCATTCTCAAGAAAGTGATACCTTTTAAGCAGCATGGCTGCCACCGGAGTCAGGGAGCTGCCACCACCACCGGAACCGCCACGATTTCTGCGGATGAGTTTAACACCAAGCTTCTCCTCGGTGTTTGAAACAAGTGTCCATACCCGCCTGTACTGAATCTCAGTAGCCTTTGAAGCAGCCAGAATAGAACCGGAATCCCTAATTGCCTCAAGCAGTGAAGCCACTCCACCGCCGAAAACAGGGTTTCCTCCGCTTTCAAGCCACAGCTTCCACCCGGGACGCACAGGGTTGAACCCGGGTAACCCGGCCACAGAAAGGGTAAGACCAACAGTCTCTGCTGGAACAGTCTCAAGCGGACCATCCAGGAGCACACTGGCATAATCAATAAACTCCTGGTTCTTTGGCTCCGCAACATCTCCATCGATGTATACAATGATGGGATCCTTCACAAGAAGAGCAGCATAATTTGTTTCCCATACTACAACATCAGCTTCAAAAGATGGCCCCGGCAGATATTCCTTCAGATCTTTCCCCGCTGGAAACTTAAGAAGTGCCACCTCATTTGCCCCTGCGCTCTTAACTCTCCATGTGTCGCTGCCCTTTCTTCCCGGCCCCGGAAAGAACTCAACGCCATCCTCATCCTGTTTCTTCAGCTTGTAAAAAGCAACGGAATACCCCGTTTTATGAAGAATTCTTACCAGCTCAGTACAGAAAAGCGTCTTTCCCAGTTTTCTGCCTGCCGCTGCAACAACTATATTCAGAGCTATGAAATCACCTCCTGAATTAACAACTATCAATTCCGGTATGCCCCCTGAACATAAGGGAATATTGCCGTATTGAACCAGCGGAAGAGTAACACATGAATAAGGGATCATCTTTCCAGATACTGGAATCAAAATTCATAGCTTCTGTCAGAAGCACTGTAACAAGGGCAATCCACACAGAAAGTGGTGCAGAACTTGTACATGTACATTGCGAAGAAGAGCGCGAGAACTTCTTTGCAGCCTGTTTTAAGACACCTCCATCGGATCATACAGGAGTACCCCACATAATAGAACACACGGTACTCAACGGGTCAGAGAAGTATCCGGTGAAAGACCCTTTCATGGAGATGGTCAAAAGCAGCATGGCTACTTTCATAAACGCCATGACCTACGGGGATCGAACCCTTTACCCCTGTGGAAGTCTTAACGAAAAGGATTTCCGCAATCTTGTTTCCGTCTACATGGATGCAGTTTTCCATCCTCTTCTGAAAGAGGAATTCTTTCTGCAGGAGGGCTATCGTCTTGATTTTGAAGAGCCCGGGAACATTGAGAGCCCTCTGATCCACAACGGAGTTGTCTACAACGAAATGAAGGGGGCATACTCTGATCCCGACAGCTACATTGAACGGGAACTGACCAGATTCCTCTATCCCGACGGTTCATGC
>JAGLQD010000112.1 GCA_023136985.1 Candidatus Sabulitectum sp.
ACTTGTTCGCATCCTGCAGCCTCAGAGGGGGCCTCCGTGAGAACTCTACTAACTCTTGCTCGGTATAAGCTGCTAATTGTGCTCATGAAGCGGCCGTGGACGGGTTTATCCTATAAAACCCGAACTGTCATCCAAGAGATTATTACTATCTCCTTGCTGGAAAAAACCGGTCTGGATTCAGATTCGGAGATTCAATTCTTGACAGGTTCAGCCCTTTTTGATCAATTCCAGGTTGGAACACCCACCACACACTATTAATAGAAAATACAAAGAGAAGCTTCGCTTAATTCAACAAAGGGTTGCAGCCGCACGCGGGGCGTGCGCTACCAACCCTTTACTCGTTGTGTGCAAGTTGCCCGGAAAATTACATCAACCTATCGGATAGATGATAATGAGCTGGAGGTCCGGGCACAATGTGAGGGTTTAGCATTACTTGAATGAATTCTACCCGGGTTGATCGGATTTGCCCGGTATAGTCCTTTTCACCGGTAATCTCCGCAGGTGTTGTATTGCCGATAGATTCACCGATTACTAACGACAATTGGAATTGCCTGTTCAGATGAATTAGCTCGACCAGTGAGAGAATCCAGATGTCCCAGGTGGTCGCAAAATGCGACCACTTCAAGTGGGCATTTAGCTTCAAACAATACTAATTTGGAATCTTGACAATGTGTAGCCAGTTGGCTACATTACAGCAATGATTGAAATACGTAAAACCGAGTACTTTGCAAAGTGGATAGATGGTCTTCGGGACATTCGTGCTCGAGCTCGTGTATTGGCTCGTATTCAACGGCTAGCGTGCGGGAATCCAGGTGATGCAAAACCCGTTGGTGAAGGAGTATCGGAAATGCGTATTGATTATGGACCTGGATATCGGGTTTACTACAAAAGGCAAGGAAAACACTTGATTGTTCTACTTGCTGGCGGTGATAAGAGAAACCAGAAGCGTGATATAGAAAAGGCTTTGCGCCTTGCGCGCGAACTATAGGAGAAAGATAGATGACTAAGACAAAAACAACTCGTTTCGATGTAGCTGAACATCTCCGAACACCTGAGGAAATGGCTGCTTACCTTGAAGCTTGCATTGAGGAATCAAACGGAGATGCAGCATTTGTCGCTAAAGCACTTGGAGATATCGCAAGGGCAAAGGGTATGACCCAGGTTGCTAGAGATGCTGGTCTTTCCCGAGAAAGTCTTTACAAAGCTCTGTCAGGTGATCGTACTCCGGGATTTGATACCATTCTCAAGGTTGTACATGCACTTGGTCTTGAACTACACGCAGCACCAATTGCAAACTGATACCTGGTCGGTTCAGATCCAGCGGTATGCCTTTGTTCGAAATACCAGGCATAGTCGTATTCGCCGGTAATCCTCGCAGGTGTTGTATTGCCGGAGGAATTACTGATTGCAGATTTGAATTGTCCGGTATCATGGTTCAGCTTAAGATTCAGTTTTCAATTTCTTGGTCTGGTGAACCCCGACATTCTTATACACACAACGCTCTGAATAACCAGAACAGTACTCACCAAGCAAGGAACATAGCCGCTGTTTCTGGTTCATTCAGTTGATACTCATTGAGGCCTCCCTCTATTCATATCTATTTGATATGCTGGAGGTGATCCAACCCTAACCAAAGGAGGAGACCCCAATGAGGTTCTATACTGCTACACACCAATATTACTGCGGAATCGATCTGCACGCCAGGGTGATGTATCTCTGCATCATTAATTCTGAGGGTGAAATCGTTCTGCATCGTAATATGAAAGCTGATCCGGAATCCCTTCTCAAGGCTATTAAGCCTTACAGACCGGACATCCTTATCGGTGTAGAATGCATCTTCACCTGGTACTGGATGTCGGATCTCTGCGCTGAAGCCACCCTGCAGGAAACCAAGCGCTCCCGCAGCGATAGCATGCGGAAGAGGACTGCCTTTCGTTCTTGGTCATGCCCTGTACATGAAAGCCATTCATGGCGGAAAGGCCAAGAATGA
>JAGLQD010000113.1 GCA_023136985.1 Candidatus Sabulitectum sp.
TACCATGCGGGTAGTACACATTCCCCTCTGCAACACCGTAAAGAAGATGATCCTCTGGAATTCTCTGCCCGGAAGTACCACCATTCCAGTCAAGTGAAACAGATACCGATGAGGTTAAACCTCTTTCGGTAAACGGGTAAATATTTACCACAGCCACCTGGGCACCAGCCAGCGGGAAAACTCCTTCAAATTCCACCGTGTGAACTGTACGGTCAACCGGGGTGGTTGGAACTTCCCGGGAATCAAGCCCGGTTCCCACCAGCACCCCGGCTCTGGGGATGACGATTCTGTCAACGGAGGCGGTTGAAGAAACTTCAGTAAAACTGAGAACGGGCTCAACACCAGCGGGAACCGGTATGAATATTGTCTTCACCGGGTACATGGGAACTCCCGGTTCATTCAGGTTTACCGTGCCATCAACGGCTGGAATTCCGCTTATGCCAAAACTGGGAGGATCGAAGCTGAATGTACCGCTCCAGGAGGCTGCCAGAACAGCCATCAGTGACAATACGATCATGTTCT
Source organism: Candidatus Sabulitectum sp. (assembly GCA_023136985.1). Taxonomy (GTDB): domain Bacteria; phylum Fermentibacterota; class Fermentibacteria; order Fermentibacterales; family JCC-6; genus Sabulitectum. The sequence goes on from JAGLQD010000113.1 coordinate 523, forward strand.
CTCCTTAAAACCTGTGAGCACAGGCAGAATTTCCCCTGCCTTCTCTCTTATACTTATTACCCGGTCACCCCTGGGCAATTCTGTCTGAACCGGATTTATTTCAATAATGGCAGCTCCACTCTCAAGAGCAGCAAAAGGTATTCCCGCCGCAGGCCAGACCTGTACTGAAGTTCCAATAACAACCATTAGATCACAACTCTCTGCAAGCTCATACGATCTTGAAATTACTTTCGGTGGCAAAGGTTCACCGAAAAGAACAATGTCCGGTCTTAGAATTGCTCCACAATCAGGACAAACCGGGGGGCCTGTATGGAATAACTCTGCTGTAAGCTGAGCAGAAAAGCCGCATTTATCCATACAGGAAGCAGTTCTCATTGAACCGTGGATCTCCATCACATCCGTCTGCCCTGCAAGCCTGTGCAGACCGTCGACATTCTGTGTAATAACAGGGAGATACCCTTTTTGTTCCTGCAGATATGTAAGAGCATGATAGCCGGGGTGCGGTACGACATTCTCACCGGCGATCAACCTCATTCTGTACCAGTCCCACACCAGTCCCGGATTTTCTCTGAGCCCTGCGATGGAAGAAAGCTGCTCCGGACTGTATTCCTTCCAGAGACCTTCTTCTCCGCGGAATGTTCTCATTCCGCTCTCCCGGGACATTCCAGCCCCGGAGAAAATAACTGGATTACTGCTTTCTCTAATAAGCTCTGCAGCCCGGTTTATCATGGGCTTACCACCAGAATTTCAGTAGTGGAAAGACTGCCCAGGCTGCCGGAAAACTCGATAATATAAATGTAAGCTCCGGCTGCTATAACATCTCCATCTGAATCCAGTCCGTTCCATAGAAGCTGACCGGCTCCGTTCTGTACTATGGTTTCCCCTTTCCAGATCCGGCGACCAGCTATTGAATAAACCGTAACACCAACACTACCGGATGAAGATGTTGTGAAGAAGAATGCCCTCTGCCCTCTGGTGGGATTGGGATACACACCGGTTTTTTCAAGCAATGGCGCATCACCTTCCAAAACATTAAAGGAAAGAACAGCTTCACCTGTATTCTTCATTCCGTCCCGGGCTACTACTCGTATCTCATGTGTTCCCGGCAGCAGATCCGGAATAGTGTAATCGAGAAAACCAGTGGTATAACTTCCCTGGTTGTATGAGAACAATTCGGTGATATCCTCGTATCCGCCGTCCACTGAACCAATAATGATCGATCCGGCGTCATTACCAAGAACGCAAATGCCTGAGGGATCCGAAAGCACCGCATGCAAAACGGCATTCTGGTACACAGAGGGAGTTTCTCCTCCCTGCGAAGCAGGGAAACTCAGCTCGATCTCCGGTCCTTCCGAATCACTGACGTAATTACCTGTATCTATCAGTGGAACAGGCCACGCGAAACCGGTGCCCAGCTCATATTCTGTTCTTCCCGTTGCATCAGTTCTGGCCATAGAGCCGGTATCTGCCTGAAGAGGAACGAAAAAATCAACCGATGCATCCCCATACTGATCCGTGGAAAGAATACCGCTGTACAATTCTGAGCCGTAAGAGAGATACTCTATGGTAAAGTTTGCGGTAAGAGGACTGGTATAGACCACTGTATCAGCACTTTCAATACAGCGGAAGAGGAAGGAAGACTCTTCAGGAAAAGATACATCTACCGTGTTAATCTGCCCTCTGGTCAATGTGTCCGCAGGCTGGGCGGAATATCCTTCTGTTTCTGTAAATGGAAGAGTTATTCCACCGTCTCCCAGAACAGGGTACAGATAGTTACTCTGATTGCCTGCATTAAGCTGAGAAAGCCAGAGAGCCTCTGCGATTGTAAAATCTCCCTGATGCAATCTGCTCATGAATTCTGATGAGAATATTCTATTTTGACCACTGAAACTGCCTCTTGTGCAGGCAACTGTGGCAGAAGCTCCTCCACCTGGATGAAAAAGAAGGATCTCTGCCAGACAATCTCCAGCTGCAAGATCAAAAAAACCGTTAAGACATGAAAATGAATTGTAAAGGAAATATCGGGGACCGTTGTTCAGCTGGCTGACCATGGAAGACGCAAACAATTTCTCGTTGGTCATCTGATCGTAGGAGCCGTGGCCAAAGAAGGAGGTGTACAGCACTCCTTTGTTGAGCTGTTCAATGAAATCGGCTGAAGCTTCAGGTTTGGTGGGATGAACACCTTCCACCGTGGTTCCCGGCGGCCAGGGATATGCTATCTCATATAGCTTGATGATGTTCGCCGATGCCGGAATAACACTGTCTGCCAGATACTCGCATGTGAGTGTTGCAGCACTCTCCTCATAATGACCCGGCGGCCCCCACTCGTCATCAGCAGCCAGCATCACTCTGTTGGCCCACGGCCCGAGAATGGAACTGTTTTCAAGCACAGCAGCTTTTTCCGAAGCAACAAGAAGTTCATCGATGGTTGAGGATGGGATCCTTGAAAGTGGAATTTCAGGATCTTCGCTGCCGGAATGAACTGTGGTAAAATACGATTCTTTACATAAGCCCGAATCAAGTTCCACATTCACCGGTGCCGGTGACCTGTATCCCACTGAGTATCCAATGGGATCGTTGGATCCGTCACCTATAAGCAGCAATGCCTGTGGCGGATCAGGCCAGGTATCAAGAGCCCATCTAACAAGAGATCTTGCAGCTCCAGGGTCGGAAACCCCCTGACCGAATTCATCGTAGATCTCTCTGTAGGTAACGATAAATGTAGAAAGACCACGAGCAGCGTAGACCGATTCCAGAACAGACAGCCCACTGACCATGCTCTGGGGAACTGTAATTATTATATCCGCCGGTACAGATGCTCCAAGGATTCTTCCCGGCTGGGCTGATTCTATAAATGGTGAAGAAAGATAATGGTAGGGGTTCACTGCAATAAAGGCGGCGTTTTCTCCCTGTAAAACAGTAGAAAGCATGGCTTCAGAACCGTCCAGTGTCCACTCTGTAAGTTCAACCGGATCAAACGGGTCACTTACATTATAGATACGAGATTCCTGACTGACAGGTCCAAACCGCAGGGAATGAACACCGGGAGCATAACCAAGCAGGGTTATCCGGTAGCCTGCCGAGATCGAAATGTCCACAGGAAGCAGTATTTCCGCATAGTTAAAGTATGATACATCCCGAGAATCGTTCCATACTTTCAGTATGTTACCGCCCTGTTTAACAGAAACACCATCTACTGCAAAAACTTCATTACGCAGGGTACCGATGGTATCAAGAACAAGAGTATTCTGCAGCTCAGCAGTAACATGGTAATTATATGCATCAATGTTCACCAGACTAAGTCTTAAAGTAGCAGACTCGGAATCAAAAGGCGAACTGAGGTAAAAATAGCTTGCAAACTCAGCGCTGAGGAAACCCCAGAGCCAGCCTGTTCTGTTCTCGATATAGTTCCAGAATACCTCCTGCTCATACCCGAATGGAATTATTCCCTCTGCTATCTCGGTTCCACCTGACGGTATTGCAGACATCAGGCTGATTCTTGCTCCGTTATCACCGCCCCATGTGAGCCAGTATGTGTTGTTCTCGTCGTAACGATGAGAATATCTGAAAAGAGAATCTGCCACAGAATCCCAGTGCCACAATCCCTGGCCGTAAAAAACAAGGGAATCGGAAAGGTCAAAAATACCGTCTCCTCCATCAAAAACAGCTATGGAAACCGGGGCAAGCTGGTGTTCATCCCCTGGATCATCATGATCAAACATCACACCAGGACCGCTAAACATTGACAAAGATGCAGATGGAACTCCGGTGACTGCACAGCCGGAAGCCTCCAATTCCTCCCCTGTAACACTGTATAAACCTGTGTCTCCCACTGCTATTCTTGCCCATGGTTTTCCCCAGAAGAAACTCTCTGATTCCTCCTGCTGAAAAGGCCACCAGACCTCAGATTCCGGGCACAGATCCTGAAGAAGAGTCCCCTCAATTGATCTGGCTCCGGAAACTTCGCGAAAAGAAAGACTATAAGTGATCTCTTCTGCATACCTGGAAGAGTTCCCGTAACAAAATGGAGATACAGAAACCCTGGCAACCGTAGTGCCCAGAAGGTGGATCACCTCAAAAGACACCGGAGGGTGTGCCGGAGGAAATTCCACCGGCTGATATGTCTCTGTTGCATTCAAACCGCTACCGGATAAAAACGGGGTTGATGCCATGGTCAGTGTTTCTCTCCACGGGCTGTTTCCATCAACA
>JAGLQD010000114.1 GCA_023136985.1 Candidatus Sabulitectum sp.
ACAACATCTGTTGTTTTTTCTGATCCGAGGATCTCGATCCAGACACCGTTCGGCATGCAGGCTGACATCTGGCCCGGTGTGGTGATGAAGCCGGTGTGAACACACTGTTGAGTGTGACAGTCGGAGTGTGTTATTGCAGCAGTTCTGTTCCTGATCTCGATTGTAAGCTGATCTACAGCAACAATTGTATCCCTGGACAAACTCAGAGTATCATCGGTACTCGAGGTTACTATGCGGAGACTTTCCGGTTCAGTGTTCTCTGCTCTGTTGCACCGGCTCCAGAAGAATGCAGTTGCAAGAATGGCTACCAGAAGAATGCCGTCCAGGGGCTTAAACATTGCCTGCATAAACATTCCTCAGCTGCTTCCTGAACAACTCTACTGTCTTGTTTAACAATGGTATTGGAGTTGCTGGAATGGTCATTCTGTATCTGGGGAAATACCGGGAAACATGCAGTGTTGTGTTTTCTCCTGTTGTTTCCTTTATCCACACTGCTGCATCGTTTATCAGCTCCCGGTCATCGTTGTAACCTGGAATCAGCAACCAGGTAAGTTCAAGATGACAATTGCTTTCTGCAACCATCTTTATGGAGCTTTTCACCGTTTCAAGGTCTCCTCCGCATATCTTTCTGTAAAATTCATTGCTCCACCCTTTAAGATCAATGTTCCAGGCATCTGTAACCCGTATAAGATCCTTGAGTGGCTCGCTGTTCACATAACCATTGGACACCATGATAACAATACCGTTCCTGGCTCTTACAAGCGGGGCTGTGTCCATAATGTACTCGTACCAGATGGTGGGTTCTGTATAGGTAAAAGCAAGCCCGTCACTTTTCTCCATAGCAAGCGATGCAAGTTGTACCGGACTCAGATACCTAACCGATGTGGATTCCTGTTGACTTATGTGCCAGTTCTGACAGTTAAGACAAGTTAGATTGCAGCCATTGGGGCCTGTTGAAAGGACTTTTGATCCCCTGTGAAAATCATATATGGGTTTCTTTTCTATAGGATCCACCAGCAAACCAACACACATCCCATAACCCGGATTCGTCAACCCTCTGACCCGGCACCTGCCCACAGGATGCTTTTCGGTAAAAATACATCTGTGAGGACAAATATTGCACTGTTTTTCTACTGATCGGTCCAAGGCAATTCTCCGAACTGAAAAGATTCACAGTTGTCATTTTCGTCTGCAGTAATAATGAGCATACCAATATAGTCTTCTTCCGGAAACATCCCGGCCCTCACCGGCCCTGACACTGCAGCGGCTGTGGCCATTGCATCAGCAGTAGCGCAGTCATTCGCAACAACTGTTGCACTGGCAGCATTGCGGGAGGGATATCCTGTTTCTGAATCCAGAAGATGGCTGTATCTAATACCATTTTCAATAAAATAACACTCATAATCACCACTTGTGGCAACAGCTCCTGCACTTAGCTTCAGAATACCCGCCAGAGTGTCTTCCCTGGGATGACGAACTCCGATGTGCCAGATTCTCCCAGTGGAGCTGCCACACCTGATCTCACCGCCAACTTCAACAAGACACTCTGTGGCGCCCAGTTCAATTAGAAGCTCATATGTTCTGTCCACTGCGTATCCTTTTGCAATTGCTCCAAAATCCATAACGGTGTTCTGCTCAATATAAATGGAGTCTTCGCCAATGCGAACCCTCTTCTCCCATCCTGTACAGGCGAGAGCATGGTTGATTGAACTGGAATCAGGAACCTCAACCGGTTCAGGAAAACCCCAGACAATGGAAAGAGCACCCAGGGACGGGTCAAAACTACCTCCTGTAACCGCTACCAGAATGTGCGACATTCTGATAAGTTCAGCAAGCTCTGTATCAGCCGGGATTTTGAATGAACTGTTAAGATCGTTAAGCTGTCCGTACTCGCTGAATCTGCCCAGATGGTTATCCAGATATGAAAGAAGGGAATCCGCTTTATCCAGAAGGATCTGCGCACTCTCAGATTCCACTGTAATGATCACTGTTGCGAATGTACCCAGCGAGGGGAATGTACGACTCACCTCGGAAACTTTCGACTGGTTAATGAACCTGTATCCAACTGCCAGAACAAGGGCGGTTGAAAGAACTATTGCCAGTGCTTTTCCGCTTCTCAGCGTGTTCCGTCCTCAGGGCCGTACTTTGTGTGATAGCTGCAATATCTTGATCCTGTAATTGCAGGTTTACCACATGCAGGGCACTTGCGAACTGGTCCCTTTGGCCGCTTTGGTTGTGGCTTCCTGTTTGGAATGAGGAATTCCACTACCCTCAAAAGCCCGGACACCGCAATGAGAAACAATCCCCATTTACCCATAAGCCACGAATCTGCCGCAGGTCCAAAGTAGAATGCAAGCCCCCAGAGAGAGGCTCCAATCACTATAAGCAAACCTTCAAGAGTTCTCATATACTCCCTTCCCTATAATAGATCGAAGAAACTTATCAGGTGATTCGCTGAAAGAACACCAATCCCAACTTGACTGTATTCATCTGTAAAAAGAAGAGCTACTCCACCGATCTCAGCCAGAATATTCACAATGGGAACACCGTTACCGGAAGATATCTGTCCCCAACCGGGAAGCAGAAGCGATTTCCATGCATGATTCCCTTCTTCCATGGCCGCCTCAACAACAACTGAAGCCACCGGGGTACCGTGAAGATCAGGAAGGGGGCTCTCGTTGGTAACAGGAAATCCCCCGGTACCAACCTCAATCTCGTTCACAGGGGTCCTTGCCCAGAATTCAAAGTGTGTAAGGCTTCCGTCAAGAAGGCTGTCTACCCTTGAAACGGGAATCATCACCGATATCCACCCCATCTCGTCATACGTAATGAGCTCAACATGAAACTGAGTAATTCCTCCACTGCCGTAGCTGGACATATTTTCTTTTATGACCGTGAAAAAATGTTCAATTGTAGGGTTAATTATGGATGCTGTATAGCATATCTGACCATCAACAAGAACCTCGGTACCGGTCATGGTGTCTGTTACCATTGTATGTCGTGTGCAATCGAATTGAATTCCGGCTCTGGCGGAGATCTGAAGAGTATTCACTCCATCCACACTGCGGGTCTTGATACTGAAAACACTTACTCTGGGGGTTCCACCCACCAGATCACGAACAATTCCAAATTCCAATGGAGTCTGGGCCAGAATGCTAGACGCAAATATAGCAATAATAATCAATGAAAGTCTCAAACTTAGCTCTCCTTATGCATTTTAAAAAACCTTCGCCAGTTATTACCAGCGGCTTTATCAATATCACTATTTGACCACCCGCGACTTTCAAGAGCACCAATCACACTGAACCAGCTTCCAGCACCGGAAAGCCCCTCAGGGAGTTTCTTAACCCCATCAAAGTCACTGCCAAAACCCACACTATCAATGGATGTCAATTCTGCAATGTATTCCATGTGATTTATTATGGATGTAATTGTAGCTTTCGATCCATCTTCCTCTAAAAAATCCGGAACAAATGTAATTCCAATCACACCGCCTGACGCTGCGATTTCCTTTATGTCTTCGTCGGGAAGATTTCTGGCATGACCATTGCAGAGTCTTTGTGCGTTACAGTGTGTTGCACACACAGGAATATCCATTTTCAGCAGACTCTTCCTTGATCTCCGATTCAAATGGGAAACATCAAGCATTGTTCCGCTTGCATCAAACTTTTCGGCAAGTTCCCGGCCAAGGTCCGTAAGATCCATTTCAGACCCGATCCCACCGGCATAAGGGTTATCGCCATTCCATGTGAGACTTGCAACAACCGGGTGAAACGGCAGCTCAAACCCCATTGCCAGAGGAAGACACCCTTCCAGGGCGAAGTGAAGTCTGGGCTTCTTCAAATTTCTGAATTCCGCATAATTTCCTATTCCCCGCTGCCACATCTCCCTTTCACTTCCAATGTATGGCTTGATACATACAGCCATAACCTGATCATGAACCCCGGACTTCAGAAGCGAAGGCAGGTCAACATGCAACTCACTTCCTCCACTTACAAAATCCTTCTCTGCAGAACTTTGAAGAAGGGTGTCACAGTGCGCGTCAAATATTCTTCTATTCATCAGCATCCATGTCGGTTGTTTCCACTGCTGATGAATCCTGAGAACCCAAAAAGATATTTGCGAACTGCTTCGAGAAATTTCCGGATCTGGCTAAAAAGAAAAGAATTACCAGCAGAAGAACAATGTATACAATAAGCCTGCTATCGGATCTTCTCTGACCATGACGCTGGCGCCAGTCGCCTGACAAACTCATTATCGAATGATCCTTGAAAGCCTGAAATCATGAGGAATTGAAGGGAAAATTGGAACATGGAGAGTATCTGTCCATTCAACTACGAAAGAATCCCCCTGAAAAGCCGATGTTGTGAATTCAAGGGTGGTTCCTGTTCGCCTCCACTCAGACCATCTGGAAAGAAACTCTACCTGTTTTGCAGAGGTATTATTCATTCGGCTGACCTGATCAATAGTTTCATTCAAACCTTTTTTTATCGCCGCAGGACCAAGTACATAAAAGTCGATTAGTTTCCATCCCCAGAGAACCAGCATTAAAAACAACGCTCCCCAGAGCAAACAACCCATTTTAGCATTTCTCATTTCTCTGCAAACCCCTCTTCCTTGTAACAAACTAATCGAGTTTTCTGCTTACCACCCTGAAAGACACCTGCGAACAATCCCGTCAGAGGTTTGAACTATCAGTCTTTGTCTGGCAGAATCCATTGACTCGCTCAACGGGTCATACAACAACCATTCTGAAACTGCCTCATCTCTTATAATGTACTCATTATCAAAGGTGTTACCCATAGAGACTGAAACTCTTAGTTCGAGTTTGTACTGCTCGACCTCTTCGCCACCAGTATAAGTTACTGCGCTTCGAGCAAAATATGTGACCGAACCGGTTATGCGGGCATCAGGGGATTCGTTATCGATGGACAACCGTCCATCCCTAACAATTGCCTCAGTCACAAGGGAAGTTATCTCCTGTTCAAGCCCGTACTCGGTTATGTTGCTTCTGAACTGCTCAACCTGTACCGATTTAATGTTTTCAGGAAGAGTGCCTTTGAAGCTGTATGCACATGCCATAAGAGACAAAACGGCTATGAAGAATGTAAACTTAACTGCCAGTGTGGCCAAATCCACCCTCCCCTCTTGCTGTATCCGATAATTCTGCAGCAACTTTCATTTCCACAAATTCTACTGCTGCAAGAACAGCTTGAGCTATTCGGTCGCCTCTTCTGACTGCAAACGGTTCAGAACCATGATTTATCAGAATTACACCAACCTGTCCTCTGTAGTCTGAATCTATAGTGCCGGGAGAGTTAAGTACAGTTACCCCGTGTTTCAGGGCGAGCCCGCTTCGCGGTCTGATCTGCCACTCGAATCCATGGGGAATTGCAACCTGTATTCCTGTTGGAATAAGCATGATCTCACCCTGAGGTATATACACTGTGTGCTGAACAGCAGCGCGAAGATCCACTCCGGCAGAGTAGCGGGTAGCTGGCTCCGGCAGAGGCAGATCCTCATTTCCGGCTGTTTGTTTCACAAGAATTTTTGCCATAGACTTCCTGTACAAATAAAGGGGGCGGTCTTGCGACCGCCCCCAAAAGGCTTATTCCTCAGAGTCGCCTGTTTGATCAACATCCTTCATATTAAGGTCGATCTTTCCATCGTCTCTGATCTTGTTAACCTTAACTCTGACCTTCTGTCCACGCTTAAGAACATCAGAAACATCGTTAACGCGTTCCTTGCTGATGTTGCTGATGTGAACAAGACCATCAGTTCCGGGCATGATCTCTACAAAGGCTCCGAATGTCTGTATACTGACAACTGTGCCCTCATAGATCTTACCAATTTTGGCAGTTCCAACAAACTGATCTATAAGCTTAAGAGCATGATCAGCCTTCTCGCCGTCATTTGTAAGAATCGTGACCATACCATCATCATCGATGTTGATCTCGGCACCGGATTCTTCAGTAACGAACCTGATGTTCTTTCCACCAGGACCGATCAGCTTACCTATTTTTTCCTTATCGATCTGAACTGTGATGATCCTTGGAGCATACTCGCTGAGATCGGTACGGGGTTTGTCTATGCAGGCATCCATGCTCTCGAGAATAAGAAGCCTGTTCTCTCGTGCCTGATGAAATGCATCAACAAGAAGTTCCTGAGATACTCCCTCGACTTTAAGATCCATCTGTATGGCATTAATTCCATTGGATGTTCCCGCGATCTTCAGATCCATGTCGCCCAGGTGATCTTCCACACCGGCAATATCGGAAAGAACTATTGTGCTTTCGCCGTCTGTAACAAGACCCAGAGCGATTCCTGCAACATTGCACTTGATCGGTACACCGGCATCCATAAGACAAAGTGATGCACCGCATACTGTTGCCTGTGAAGATGATCCGTTTGATTCAAGAATATCTGAAACCACCCGGACGGTGTAGGGGAAGTCTTCCGGAATAACACTTTCAATGGCGGTCTCCGCAAGGTGACCATGGCCAATTTCGCGTCTGCCGGGACCCCGTACAGGTCTTACTTCACCTACGCTGAAGCTTGGGAAGTTGTAATGAAGCATGAAACTCTTCTTGTATTCTCCAAGAAGCGCATCAATACGCTGTTCATCTCTATCGCCACCGAGAGTAGTGGTTACAAGTGCCTGAGTCTCTCCTCTTGTGAAAAGAGCCGAGCCGTGTGTTCTCGGAAGAACACCCACTTCACAGGTAATCTCTCTGACCTCTTTGCGCTCACGGCCATCATAGCGTATTCCATCTGCAAGAAGTCTTGAACGAACATATTCCTTCTCTGCTTTGTAGACGGCTTTCTTTATGTAGCCCTTCCACTGGGCATCATCCTCTTCAACATCATATTTTTCTGCAACGATCACAGCAGCACGCTCTTTGGTGTTTGACAATGCAGCTGCCATGTTTTCTTTGTTGCCTTTTCCGTATACAGCACCAAGCTCTTCAGTCATAATTGGAAGAACTATCTCTTCGTAAAGCCCCTCAGGAAGCTGAGGAATGATGACTTCCTTCTTTTCAACTCCCACAAGTCTCTGAAGCTTAAGCTGAAGCTCGTTTATCTTTGCTCCCTCTGCTGCAGCTGCTGCTATTGCATCTGCAATTACTTCTTCAGGAAGTTCGTCACAGTGGCCTTCAAGCATCACAACATCGCTCCCCTTAACGGCAACAACAAGCTCAAGATCGCTTTCTTCAAGCTGCTCAACCGTTGGGTTGAGAACGATCTCTCCATCAACACGACCGACCCTGACTGCACTTACAGGACCATCCCATGGGATGTTGGATATCATCAAAGCGGCGGACCCGCCTATCAATCCAAGAAGGTTTGGATCATTGACCCCGTCTGAGCTCATAACAAGACAGTAAACCTGTGTCTCATCCTTAAACCCTTCAGGGAACAGGGGTCTGAGTGGTCTGTCAATAAGACGGGCAGTAAGAACTTCTTTCTCGCTTGGGCGCCCCTCTCTCTTGAAAAAACCACCTGGTATCTTACCGGCGGCAGAGGTTCTCTCGCGGTACTCTATTGTAAGAGGGAAAAAGCCAAGGTCGCGTGTTGCAGGTTCACTGCAGGCTGCCACGAGAACCGCTGAGTCCCCATACTGGATGTAAACAGATCCATGGGCCTGCTTGGCCATGCGTCCTGTTTCAATTATTAGTTTTTTTCCGGCAATCATTTCTTCAACGATAGTTTTCATACTTTCCTTACGTCTAACTACTTTGTCTGCAGACCGTCTGCCTGCAGGCTTTTCCGAACAATTTATCTTCTAAGACCAAGATCCTTGATAACATTTCTGTATCTGTCTACGTCAGTAGCTATCAGATAGTTCAAAAGACGGCGTCTCTTACCAACCAGCATCAGAAGGCCCCTGCGAAAGTTGTTATCCTTTGGATTTGCCTTTGCATGCTCTGTAAGCTGCTTGATTCTCTCCGTGTGAATAGCTATCTGTACTTCTGATCTGCCTGTGTTTGCTTCACTGCCACCGAACTGAATTGCCAGTTCTTTTTTTCGCTCGCTGGTTACCATTCTCTCAATACCTCCATTGATCTTTCAAGATCGTTTTTTATCAGTTTCTTCAACATTTCTTCCGAATCCACTCTGGCAGGTGCCCTGATGAAAGAGACAAAATCCACTGATGCCTCAGCACCGTAGAGATTTCCTTTCAGGGAGGGAACATGCACCTCGAC
>JAGLQD010000115.1 GCA_023136985.1 Candidatus Sabulitectum sp.
GCTATATGATCCATTCTCTTTCCATCATTCTCATGAAGATATGCTGCAATATCTGGATGCACTGAGATTACCAGATTCTTATGCTTCTTCTTCATCGCTGCCCGTTCGATAAAACGTTCAAGTGCAGTCGCAGTGGACACAACTGACAGCACTCTTCCACTACCGCCACAATTCGTGCAGGGTTCGGAGAGTGACTGGAAGACACTGGGTCTAACCCTTTTTCTCGTCATTTCGACGAGTCCGAGAGAACTGACCTGCGATGTTTTTGTAGGAGAACGATCCCTCCCGAGTTCACTTCTGAGGGTGTTCAGTACTTTATCCTTGTGTTCTGATATATCCATATCAATAAAATCAATTACGATTATTCCACCCAGATCCCGCAGACGAAGCTGCCGTGCGACTTCCCTTGCGGCTTCCATGTTGGTTTTGAGAATGGTGTTTTCCTGTTTCTTTCTACCGACATATCTTTTCGTATTTACATCAATAGCAACGAGAGCTTCAGTGTGTTCAATGACAAGTGATCCGCCACTTTTCAATGGAACTTCACGAGCCATGATTCCTGAGATTTCCTGCTCAATATTGAAGTGGTCAAAGATGGGGTTCTTCCCTCGGTAGTACTTGACTTTACCCATCATATTGTTGGCAAAAGTCTTTAAATATTTCCTGGCTTCTCTCGCCACCTGCTTTGAATCGGTTACAATAGAATTTGTATCCGGTGTGACAAGATCCCGCATGGTCATTGTTATAACATCGTGCTCCTGGTGAAGAAGCATCGGAGCTTTACTCTTAAGAGCCAGCTGACCAACTTCGCGCCATCGATCAATTATCCTACTCATGTCCGACCGGAACGCTTTTTCATCATGGGAGATCCCGGCTGTTCTTGCGATAATTCCATACCCCGGTATAATGACACTGGACACAATCTTTCTCAGGCGTCCTCTTTCACGCTTGTCAGTTATCTTCCGGGAAACTCCGGTGACAGTTTCACCTGGCATGCTGACTATGTATCTCCCGGCAATGGAAATCCTGGTGCTGACCCTGGCTCCCTTTGTTCCAATAGGCTCTTTTGTGACCTGAACAAGAACCCTTTTGCCCTTCTCCAGCACCTTCTCAATCGGCCGTCTGGTCTCATCCGACCTTGGTGGTCTTCCTTCCACGAGAGCTTTGGCAAAGTTTTTCTCGTCAACAAGTTTTTCCCTCACATCAGACACATGGAGAAAAGCACTTCTCTCCAATCCAATATCTATAAACGCCGCCTGCATTCCAGGCAGCACTGCATTGATCCTGCCCAGATATATGTTACCGACAATTCGCTTATCGTCAACCATTTCAACGATAAGCTCCATAAGTCTGCCATCTTCCACAACAGCAATTCGAGTGACTTCAGGATGCCGATTGACAATAAAATCAACCTTCATTTCTTTCTTCTCCTTATGTTGCCGGCATAAGCGGTACAAGTTGTCCCGACTGGTCTGCAACAAGAATGTTACTTCTTACTATGGATTCCCACTTCACACCAGCAGCCTCCATTACCCTGTCAGGTCTGGAAGCTCCCTTGTGTGGATCGGAAATCATTCTTACTTTATCAATATCAACAACTGAGTATGATGAAACCACTTCATTATTCCTCAGATAGTCTATCAGTCTGTCAGTTCTATCAATACCATGGATAATATACTCTGCTACGGAGGACAAAGCCCCCGGTGATCTGTATTTGCCTGAAAGTTTCTTCAAAGCCATGATCCTGAAACCGGATGGAAGCACAGACACGATGGAATTTAGAACATCATTCAGTTTAACAGATTCCATCAGCTGAAAATCCAGATACTCACTCTCACTGGCCATTCCAAGAGGTATCGGCTGGGAGAAAACCAGTTTCATCCGCCTGGCAAAACCCAAGCTGTAGTATACAGGAAGACCACTTCTCCTCAGTGCTCTTGTCCACATTCTCACCATGTCCAGATGGGATGTGAATCGGGCCAGCCCAGTTTTTGAATACCTGATACGGACTCTTTCAACAGGCAGTTCTCCCGGAGGAAGCGGGCTGGTGTCATTGCTGACGATCATATCAGGAAAGGGCAGCACAACCCCGTTGCAGCCACCGCAATCACTGCAACCTGCTTCTCTGCAGTCTGGGAGAGTTTCTTCTCTGAGGGAGCGCTTATACTCCTGGATCAGCCATTCCCTCTTTACTCCTGTATCTATAAAACTCCATGGGAGAGGATGATCAATTTGAAACCCCGCAGGCAGCTTACCTGAAATCAGTTCTTTCCATACATCCCAGCGGAAGAGATCACTCCATCCGTCAAAGACTGCTCCATTCCGGTAAGCTTTTTCCAGAATATCAGGCGACTCTTTTCCTCCAGTACACAGGTAATACTCTACTGCAGAAACTCTTGGATCATTCCATGCTACTCTGGCTCTTTTGCAGTTCGTCCTTACAAGCTGTATTCGTCTCCACAGCTCTTCTTGATCCGGCTGCTCACACCACTGAAACGGTGTATGTGGTTTGGGAACAAAAGGAGAGATCGCAGCAGTGACCTTTCTCTTGTTTCCCATAATTTTTGCCACAGCATCAGCGAGAGTTGCTATTGCAAGAACATCCTCATCTGTTTCGCCTGGAAGCCCAACCATAAAATAGAGTTTGATCCCTCTTGCACCCATGCGCGCCACAGTCTCAGCAGCTCTCAATATCTCGTCATGAGAGAGAGGCTTGTTAACTATTCTTCTCATCCGTTCACTGCCGGCCTCAGGAGCCATGGTCACACTCCCCTTGAAGAATCTTTTACCACGAAGCCCAGGAAGGGTATCCGGCCTGAGAGACGGCTGGGAAATACGAACATGCATACTCCCCTCAATTTCATCAAATCCCCTTAAAAGGCTGTTCAATCTGGAATAATCGCTGAAAGAGAGGGAGAGAACGCCGGCCTGTTCCCATCCGGTGCTGTTCACCGAATCAGTGATGAGTTTTACGATGTCTTCAGGCGATCTTTCCCTTACAGGCCGTGATAACTGTGAAGCCTGACAAAACCTGCATCCACGGGTACAACCCCTGGATATCTCCACAACTGCTCTGTCATGAGCAACTGTGGCCATGGGAACGATCTGATCAACCGGAGCATCTTTGATCTTCAGTTGATCAGCAACAGCCCAGCGAACAGACTGGCCGGTATGAAGACTGGGAACCAGTACAGACGGAAGATCGGCAGCTCTTTCAAGTTTCTCGTTCCTGTCAAGGCTGGAACACAATATTTCCATCAGAGGAAGAAGCCCTGCTTCGGCTTCGCCAAGAAAGAAAACATCCACGAAAGGCATGAGAGGAACAGGATTCGCCAAACCGCCCCCACCTGCCAGAATAACAGGATCACTCTGATCACGGTTTTCTGAGCGAAGTTCAATGTTCATAAGATCCAGCAGAGAAAGAATATTGGTATATAGGATCTCCGTTGAGATCCCGAATCCCACAACCTTGCTTTCGCAAATGGGATCTCCGGATTCCAGATCAAGCCACTGCAGATCTCTTTCCTTCATGATGCTGTACATATCGGCTGCAGGGTGAAAACCGCGCCTTACTGAGTAAAGCCCTGTCTTCAGCAGCAGGTGATGAACAATCCGGAGCCCAAAGTTTGAGGCTCCCAGTTCATAGGTGTCCGGATAAACAAGAGTAACCCTGGGACCTGCTGTTTCACTAAAAGCATTGTACTCCAGACCCACATACTGCTGTGGTCGCTCTACCTCTTTCAATGCATCAAGAATGCTGCGGTTCTTTAGATCCAGAAAGCAACCTCCTGAGAAACAGGGTTGCTGAACAGGCCATCTTCTCTTGTATCGCTCACAGACAGATCCAGAGCCATTTTTTTAGCAAGAGCCTCATCGGTATCCTTCAGATACCCGAATCTCCACAAAACACTGAAACGCAGAGAATCAACCGGAAATCCTCTACGCTTAAGAAGATCAGTCCAGTTCTTACTTACACTGTCTGTGTGATCTCTGACAACAACGCCAACCCATTGCAATTCGGGGTTTTCCCCGGGAAGAAGAACCTCTTTCTCTGTAAAGAACCAGAATTGCTTGTTTGGATTAACAATATCTGTAAAATGACCTACCAGCTCTGAAACAACCTCTCTCCCGCCACTGTGAAGTTCAAAATCCCACAGTTCATGCCTCTGGAGCTTGATCGGAGGAAGTTGAAGTCTCATTGCTTTTATGGTATTAAGGGCAGTTACCGCCTGGGGATCAGGTGTTTTCAACCGTACTGCGATCTGAATACTCTCCATTATTCTACCCCCAGGTATTTAGCAAGGCTCTTAAAAATAACTGCTCCGGGGCCCGGCAGCTCCTCAAGTTCTTTAAGGGAAGAGTTCCTTCTCTTGTCCCCCCAGGATCCTCCCATATCAGGTGGAACCTGCCAGAGATGAAAACTTCGCTCAGGATGAGGCATCATTGCCAGTACATTACCCTCGGTGTTCATAAGAGCAGCAATATCCAGTGCAGAACCATTGGGATTCTCAGGCCAGCCATTGGATGCCGAGCCGTTTTCTTTACAGTATTCAAGTCCTATATGGCTCTTCACTCTGTCCATGTCTTCTTCCCTGAAAACGAACCTTCCCTCTGCATGAGCAATTGGCAGGGGAAACGATTCCTCGTTAACGGCGCACAGCCAAGGACACTTCTTAACTGCTTCAGGTGCGGCCTTAAGATGAATCCAACCTGACAGATACCCACTTCTACCTGGTGCAAGGTTAC
>JAGLQD010000116.1 GCA_023136985.1 Candidatus Sabulitectum sp.
GCCCTTCGGGTTGCAGAAACTGCGTAAACTGCGTAAACCTGTCCCAGCGATATTCCACCGTCGTTGGGCGGTACAAGGCTGTGTGTATAGACTTCGATCTCTCTTTCTCTCAACTCACCAACAAGTCTGGAAACGAAAAGCCTGTTCATCATCACACCTCCGGAAAGCACAACCGGCAAGGCAGGGGTTTTCAGTCTGGCTGATTCTATCATAGCCACGGAAGCATCTGCCATTCCGAGATGAAATGCACATGCCCACTTTGACGCCTCTTTTTTCTTCGGGAACTCCCTGTAAAGAGAAAGAAACATCGGTGCCAAATCTACTACAAACAACCCGCTCCTGTGGCTTGTTACAAAATCCAGCTCAGGTAAGTTTTCCGCTTTGCATCTGAGAGCAGAATCTTCAAGCCATATTGCAGCCTGCCCTTCATAGCTTACCTTTTCAGGACTTATAGCCAACCCCACAGAGAACGCATCAAAAACCCTCCCAGCCGCATGGCTGGTGAAAGAGTTCAACTGCTTTTCGTACTGCATTTTCCAGAGTGCCAATTCGTATTCACTTACAGCCAGACGCCTGCGCCATCTTTCGTCGATCTCAAGCCCCTGCTGCCAGAAACGAGCAACAAGCTGCCGAGCCGGCCGGTGAACAGCAGCGTCACCACCCACCAGTTCAGCCGGGGCAAGGGTTCCAAGCCGTTTCCAGCCGTCTCTGTGAACATGCAACAATTCTCCGCCCCAGATAGTTCCGTCTGTTCCAAGACCTGTACCGTCGAAAACAAGTGCTATTGCTTCTTCAAGACCGTGCTCGCACATAACAGACATGGCATGGGCATAGTGATGCTGAATTTCAACTACAGGAATATTGAATCTCTTTGCAATCCTTCTTCCAAGTCGGGAGGAATGCATGTCCGGATGCGGATCTACAGCTATTACCTCCGGTGTTTTGCTGAAGTACACTGGAAAGCTATCCGCCACCTGTTCCAGACCATCAAGGGCTTCCGGGGTTTCAAGATTCCCTATATGGGGTGAAAGCACAGCCTCATTGTTAAATCCGAGACAGATAGTGTTCTTTAGCTCAGCACCCATGGCAAGAACGGTTCTTTCAAGAGAATGCTTAAGCTTGATACTTTCAGGGGCATATCCTCTTGCTCGTCTCCAGAGTTGAATACGACCACGATCCACCACTGCCAGCGAGTCGTCATTGCGAAGATTTATCCCCCGGTTATGCCACAGGAAGAAGTCTGCTATACCCGTAAGACGCAGGAAAGCCTCCTGGTTTGTAAGGCAGATCGGCTCTCCACTGCGATTGCCACTGGTCATCAAGAGGAAATCAAAAGAATCTGTGGGGTCATTACCTGATTTTTCAGCAAGCAGAGCATGAAGCGGAGTGGTTGGAAGCATTACACCGAGATTGCTTAATCCGGGAGTCAGAATGTTAAGTGGCAGATTACAGTCTTCCCGGGTTCGCAACACAACAATGGGAGATTCTGATGAACAGAGTAACTTCTCCTCAGCTTCCGATACAAAACAGTTGTTTTTAACCAATTCTAAATTACGGGCCATGACTGCAAAAGGTTTAGCAGGCCGATTCTTGATCTCTCTCAGTCTTTCAAGTACGCCTATATCAGTTGCATCCGCTGCAAGCAGAAAACCACCAAGACCTCGAACAGCCACGATCTTCCCCTGGGACAGGGCATGGCGGGCTGCAATCAACGGATCCTCAACAGTAAGAGGATTCCCTTTAGAGTCTACCCATGAAAGCTGCGGCCCGCATTTGGCACATGCTATACTCTCTGCATGAAACCGCCTGTCCAGAGTGTTTGTATACTCTGACATGCATTCAGAACACAGCGGAAATTCTTTAAGAGCGGTTCTTTCCCTGTCGTAAGGCATGGATTCAACCACTGTGTAACGCGGTCCGCAATTTGTACATGTGGTAAAGGGATAAC
>JAGLQD010000117.1 GCA_023136985.1 Candidatus Sabulitectum sp.
TGCAGCGGAATTGGATAGGTCGCTCGTACGGTGCTGAGGTTGTTTTTACAGTCGATACCAGGAATGATGGAACCATCAAACTGCCTGTTTACACAACAAGGGTAGACACCATATATGGCGCAACATTCTGTGTTCTTGCCCCGGAGCATCCGGATCTTCAAGGCATAACCACAGACAAGTATAAAGAGGATGTTGAGCAGTACATAAAGGCTTCCGGCGCGAAGACCGATCTTGAACGACTGGTGGCCAGTGAAAAAGGGAAAACCGGAATCTTTACAGGTGCCTATGCAATAAATCCATTCAATGGGGAAAAGATTCCCATATGGACTGCTGACTATGTGCTGGCAGGATATGGAACTGCAGCTATTATGGCTGTACCGGCTCACGATGAAAGAGATCATGCATTTGCGAAAAAGTATGATCTGCCAATAATTGAGGTAATAGCGCCAGGTGGAGTGCCCCAGGGGGTTGCCTCCGAGGCCACAGTTGCTGATGGCGAGCTTATCAACAGCGGACAGTTTTCCGGCCTGAGCTCTGAGGAATCCAGAGAAGTCATGGCTGCATACGCTGAGAGCAACGGTTTCGGTAAAGCTGAGACCCGATACAGGATCAGAGACTGGCTGGTAAGCAGGCAGCGGTACTGGGGAGCACCAATTCCAATAATTCACTGTGATAAGTGTGGTGCTGTTCCAGACAGAAACCTGCCGGTGGTTCTGCCTGATGTGGAGAGCTATGAACCGGATGATTCCGGCAGATCACCTCTGGCAGCCTGTGAAGACTGGGTAAACACAATATGCCCTGAGTGCGGCGCACCGGCCAGGCGGGAAACAAGTACCATGGCTGGCTTCGCCTGCTCAAGCTGGTATTTCTTAAGATTTGCCTCTCCCAACTGTACAGATGCTCCTTTTGATCCTGAAGAGGTTAAGAAATGGCTTCCTGTAGATCTGTATGTAGGGGGAGCAGAGCATGCGGTAATGCACCTTATCTATGCCAGATTCTGGACGAAGGTAATGTTTGATGCCGGGATGCTGGATTTTACAGAGCCGTTTACCTGCCTGAAGAACCAGGGAATGCTTATCAGCTATGACCATCAGAAAATGTCGAAGAGCAAGGGTAATGTTGTTACTCCCGACGAGATGGTGGTTAAATACGGAGCTGATGCTTTAAGGCTCTACATAGTATTCATGGGACCATTTGAAGCAGAGATAGAATGGAGTGAAGATGGTCTGGCTGGTACATACAGGTTTGTAAAAAGAATATGGAATCTGTTTCTGGACACGAGAGATCTTGAAGATACCGGTACAGATGAAGTGTTTGACAAAGAGTTGAGATATGAGTTTGCAAGAACTGTTAAGAAAGTTACAGAAGACATGGACACTCTTCAGTTCAATACAGGTGTGGCTGCCATGATGGAGTTCCTGAATTTTCTTTCCGCCAACAGAGCAAAAGCAGCATCTGTTTCCGGAACCTGGAGGAAGATACAGAAAGATTTCCTTGAATTGCTTGCTCCAATTGCACCTTTTGTTACGGAAGAGCTCTGGCATATTCTAGGTTTTGGAAGTCTGGAAGACTCCGTGCATACCCGGAAATGGCCAGTGTGGATAGAAGATGATCTTGTAAAGGATACGGTTGAAATAGTAGTTCAGATCAAGGGGAAGATCAGAGACAGGATATCCGTTCCTGCTGGTGCTTCCAGAGAAGAGATAGAGAAGATTGCTCTTGGCAGGGAAAAGATACAGGATTTCCTGCAGGGATCTGTTCCAAGGAGAGTTATAGTAGTTCCAGGTAGACTCGTTAACATTATAGTATAGGAGAATCATGGCAAAGCAGTACAGCGCCCCACCGGCAATGAATATCAAGACAGACATCATTTACAAGTTAAAGATCGAGACCGATAAGGGTACCATCAGCTTTGATCTTTTTCCGGAATTTGCTCCTGTTACAGTTAATAACTTCATCGCTCTGGCAAAAGATGGTTTTTACGACGGTGTTTCTTTTCACCGTGTGATCAACAACTTTATGGTTCAGGGTGGAGACCCCACAGGTACAGGAATGGGTGGTCCCGGCTACAATTTCCAGGACGAATTCTCCGGCAATCCCCTGAAGCATGAGACAGGATCTCTTTCCATGGCCAATGCCGGTCCCGGCACCAACGGCAGCCAGTTCTTTATTACACACGCCCCTCAGCCGCACCTCAACGGCAAGCACACTGTGTTCGGTAAGGTGACCTCAGGACAGGATGTTGTTGACAGCATCTCTCAGGGTGACGTAATGATCAAGGTTACAGTAGAGGAATAACCGGCCCTTCATACACATCCCGGGGAGGAAGCAATTCCTCCCCGGTTGTATTTCCGGTGCAAGTAACGGTTACTGCAAGTAACCGGGGGGTGCTATGCTTGCTTTTACCCGCAGTGTGGGTCTTGTTGGAATTGATGCTTTTCAGGTGGATGTTGAAGTTGACCTTACACGGGGGTTACCGACTTTTACCATTGTAGGTCTGCCTGACAATGCAGTAAAAGAATCCCGGGAACGGGTTCAGGCTGCAATTGGCAACACAGGGTTTACACTGCCTTCCAAGAAGCTTACTGTAAATCTCGCCCCTGCCGGTCGCAAAAAAGAGGGAGCAGCCTTCGATCTTCCCATTGCAATGGGGCTGCTGGCAGCTTCAGGCTTTGTCCCCAAAGAAAGGGTCGCACGGTATGCCTTTCTTGCCGAGCTTCCTCTTGATGGTTCTCTGCGTCCGGTAAAGGGCGTGCTTCCCATGGCAGCCGGGCTGAATGGCCAGGGCATAGAAGGCTTTATTGTTCCCACTGCAAATGCAGGGGAAGCTGTAATCGCATCTCCTGTTCCGGTTTTTGCCGCAGACAATCTCGAGCAGGTCTCACTATTTATTCAGGGATTGAATAATCTAAAGGAATCAACAGAATCGGAAATACTGAACCAGCCGCAGCTGACAATTGCAGATTTCTCCGAGGTCAGAGGTCAGCAGCAGGCCAAAAGAGCACTTGAGATCGCTGCCGCCGGCGGGCACAACGTTCTGATGATAGGCCCGCCTGGGTCAGGAAAAACTATGCTGGCAGCGCGTTTTCCCGGAATCCTACCACCCATGTCCCGTGAAGAAGCTGTTGAAACTACCAAAGTACACAGTGTTGCAGGTATTCTTCCAGAGGGTCAGGCTCTTGTCACCCACCGCCCATTCCGTGCGCCCCACCACACGGTATCAATCCCCGGTCTTGCCGGAGGCGGCACCAACCCCCGTCCCGGTGAGGTGAGTCTGGCCCACAACGGAGTTCTTTTTCTGGATGAGCTTCCTGAATTCAAAAGAGGTGCCCTTGAAGTAATGCGCCAGCCTATGGAATCAGGCAAAGTGGTGATCTCAAGGGCAGCAGCCAGTGTGGAACTCCCTGCACGATTTATGCTCATAGCTGCAATGAATCCCTGCCCGTGCGGTTATCTTACCCACCCTGCAAAATCATGCAACTGCACAGCATCTCAGGTTCAGCGTTATCTGGGAAAGATATCAGGCCCCCTTCTTGACCGAATAGATATTCATCTGGAAGTTCTTCCTGTGCCCAGAAGCGAGCTTGGTGAACTGAATCCTTCCGGGGAGACCAGTGCTGTGATCAGAGAGCGGGTCTTAAAAGCAAGAACGATACAAACTGACAGATTCCAGGCAGTCAGCGGTGTTCACTGTAACGCGCACATGACCAGTACCCTCACCCGGAATCACTGCTCACTTGATTCCTCAGGCAGAAAACTTCTCGATACTGCCGCTGCCAGATTCGGCCTTTCCGCAAGAGGGTATTACAGAACTCTCCGGGTGGCTAGAACCATTGCCGACCTTGAGGCGGCAAAGAAAGTTACAAGTGCCCACATAGCTGAAGCTGTTCAGTACCGTGCTCTGGAGAAAGACTACTGGGTGTAAATGGAATTCAATCAAACATCACATCAGATCGTTGCCGCTGTCCGGGATTCACACGAGTTCAGGGCTTGACGGATAACGCTATGCGTTATAGGATATCACTATGATACGAAGCTTCAAGTGTAAGCAGACCAGGAAGCTCTTCTACGGAGAATATTCAAGAAAGCTACCCTCTTCAATCCAGCGGGTTGCCTTCAGAAAATTGAGAATGCTTCACCAGAGCAGGAGTCTTGATGATGTTAGAGTACCTCCGGGAAACAGGCTTGAGTTACTCAGCGGAGTTCGGAAAGGACAGTATGGCATTCGAATCAACGAACAATGGCGAATATGCTTCATCTGGAGACAGGGAGATGCTTTCAGAGTCGAGATCGTTGATTATCACTAAGAAAATGACCCCGCTGCATCCAGGCGAAGTTCTCCTTGAGGAATTCATGATTCCCCTGGAAATCAGCCAG
This sequence comes from Candidatus Sabulitectum sp., assembly GCA_023136985.1. Taxonomy (GTDB): domain Bacteria; phylum Fermentibacterota; class Fermentibacteria; order Fermentibacterales; family JCC-6; genus Sabulitectum. Next base: position 4,378 of record JAGLQD010000117.1, read on the forward strand.
AACAAACTGGGGCAGGAACTGGGTGTTTCTCCAAGGCGCATAAACGAGATTGTTCACGGGAAACGTCGCGTAACTGCCGATACAGCACTCCGGTTGAGCATATACTTCGGCAACACTCCGGACTTCTGGCTTGGCCTGCAAATGGACTATGACCTGGATAGAGAGATTGATTTGAAGTGGGACCAGATTAAGAGTGAAGTGCACAGGTTTCACGCCGTGTAGATGACAGAATGCAGTGGTTATCGAACTGCAATCAGTTCAAGAAATCATAGGTGAGTAAGCATTACATTACTGCATAAAAAGCATCTTGACTATAGATGCATATATAATATGTATAGACCACTGTGTATTGTCTCCATAGGTGTTACACAACCCAGAAAGAAGAATAATGTTACGCATTCTACTGTTAGCCGGCGCTGTTGGATTTCCTTTTTCTCTCAATTCGGAAATCAACGATTCATGGGTTGCTGATGGCTGGAGAATTAAAGAGGTGGCAAGGATAAGCCTTGAAGACTATATAGAGCCTGCGAATATTTCAAATGTGTACACCAACGGCTGCTTTGTCGAAGTCTTTCAAGATCCGGATTGTTCATGGCGAGTGCAGTCTGGCGATGGGCATAGAGTTGTATCAATAAAGGATGGTTGCAGCCCCCGGATCCTCAATATTCAGGATGAGTGGTATTCTCTTATACACTCTGCATCGGATCAATATGTTTTACTCCTTTCAAGACTCAATGATCTTCCCGCAGTTTTCAGGTACAACCTGGAAACCGGTGAAGGCTATCCGGTTGTATCTGATCGTGACAATCTTCGAATGGGCTCTTTCGGTCAGTTTAGAAGTCAGATGAACCGAAATGGCGATGTGTATTATATTGATCTAAATGGATATATAGGGAGCTATTCAGATTCCGATGGGCTGACAGAGCAAAGAATTACAGACAGTGAATATCCAATTGCGGTTTTTGATCAAGCCTTGTCTTCTGATGGAGATCTATTTTCAGCCTCAGTAGTTAGAGGGGCAGATGCTGAACAAGTCATTCTTGGATACAATATTGAAAACGGGTTACTCTGGGAAACAGATCTGCGAAGCGGCGGGGAGTTAGAGGCATCGTCAGATGGAAGCTTCATTGCTGTTGATCGAGCATCATGCGGTATTTCACTTCTTGATGGTAGAACAGGAAGAGAATTGTACTTATTTCTTGAGGATAGGCGTATTTGTACTTTAGCGATCTCTCCCACTGGTAGATTTGTGGCCTCATCGTTTTTTGTCTCAGATAGACCAGGACGAGATAGAGCAACGCTATTCTCGTCCATAGATACACAATCCACGGGAAGCGCTACTATTATCTTTTCGGGTGAAGACGATGGATTTCGCGGCACTGGTTTTGTTAGAGCAGTAACAGATGATGGAACATTTCTTGTCGAATCATTCAGCAGCACCCCAGATAATGAAATGCAGTATTTCCTGTACGATCAAACTGGAAGTCTTCTATGGAAGAGTCCAATATGCTATTCTACAAATGGATTGTGGGTATCTCTCCTTATGGAAAACATTGGACTCTGCTCTGTTACCCACATTAACAGCGGATACCTGATCGGCTATTGCATACCAGACAGGGCGGAGATTGTTATAGTTAGAATAGAAGGGGAATAAGGTGAGTTTTGTCATGTTAATAGTTCTTCATTCTCTTTTAATATCCAGTATACCTTCTTTGGATATCGGCTGGAACATGTTCAATACTTCTGTGGCTCCTGAATTCTCTTATTTGGCTATGATGCAACAGGAAGAGAAACCCAAAACAATGGACTAACTGAAATAGGCAAAGAACTTACAAAGTTTATTACTCACGTTAATGAAACTGAGGCATAATGAAAAAAGACAGCCTTAAAATATTTGAAGACAGTTCTATCCGTACAGTTTGGGATAGTGAAAATCAGAAATGGTTTATTTCTATTGTTGATGTGGTTGCGGTTTTAACGCAAAGCATTGACCCAACAGTCTATTGGAGGAAGTTAAAACAAAGGCTTAAAGAAGAAGGTAGCCAAACCGTGACGGATTGTCACGGTTTGAAAATGCGAGCTATTGATGGCAAAATGCGAATGACCGATGTGGCTGATACAGAACAACTTTTCAGACTAATACAATCAATACCATCGCCCAAAGCGGAGCCATTTAAACTTTGGCTGGCTCAAATTGCATCGGAACGATTAGACGAAATGCAAGACCCCGAATTAACTATCGACAGGGCTTTAAAAGAATATTTAGATTTGGGATATTCAGAGAATTGGATTAACCAACG
>JAGLQD010000118.1 GCA_023136985.1 Candidatus Sabulitectum sp.
TTTCCTGGAAAAGAGGTTCATGGGTGCTTGGTGAGCACGATGAAACAACCACACGGTTCAACCTGTACTCTTTGATAATATCCTTGATCACTTCCTGTGTATCCTGAGAACAGGTGAAAAGATTTTCTCCTGCATAAACTACATTGGGAAGTTTTCCGGCGTATTCCTTCACAGCAGGAACATCAACTATGCTCCCGATGTTAGTTCCGCAGTGGCATACGAACACACCGATTCTTGGTGTTTTGCCTTCCACATCCATCTCTGGAGGATACACTTTTTGCTTTATCTCTGTACCTCGGGCTTCTGACAAAATTTCAGCAGCACTTGCCACTGCTCCTGAAGCCTGAATTACAGTCTCCGGAATATCCATAGGCGCCCCTGCAGGGCCACTGACAAATACTCCCGGGCGGGTTGTCTCTATGGGAGAATCGCCGGAACCTTCAACAAATCCATATTCATTAAGGCGCAATTCAAGTCTTTCCGACAGCATTCCGTTGCTTCCACCGGGAGCAAGCCCCACTGAAAGAACAACCAGATCAAATTCCTCTTTTGTTACGGTACCATCTTCAGTGACATAACTCAGTTCGAGATTATCTGTTTCACTTATCTCACGGATCTTGCTTATTCTGGACCTGATGAACCTTACGCCGGTCTCCTTGGCACGCTCGTAGTACTTCTCGAAGTCTTTTCCATGTGCCCTGAGGTCCATAAAGAAGATTGCCGGTTCAACTGAATCAACATGTTCCCTTGCAATAATTGCTTCCTTCATTGCATACATGCAGCAGACTGAAGAACAATAGGGCATGTGCGCGTCAACCGTTCTGGAGCCCACGCACTGCAGCCAGGCGATCTTTACAGGAACAGCACCGTCTGAAGGTCTCTGCAGGTGCCCCTCAAATGGACCGGAAGCTGCAAGGATTCTTTCAAACTGTATACTGGTAAGTACGTTCTTGTACCTGCCGTACCCGTATTCGTGTAAAGGAGACGGGTCGAATGTATCCGAACCTGTTGTAATAATAACAGCACCGACATTGAGATCTGAATTCTCCTCCAGCTGCTCATAGTTTATTGCATCGGATTCACAGTACTCTGCACAGATTCCGCACTCACCTGTCTTCAACTGCACGCAGTATCTCGGGTCGATGCTTGCGTAATTAGGCACCGCCTGAGCGTAAGGAATGTAAACAGCAGATCTGTTCACAAGACCCTCATCGAATTCAGATTTAATTGAAACAGGCTTATTGCCTGTAATCTTTGCAAGCTTGATCCCGTTCTCAACCGGGCAGATGCTGAAGCAGGCGCCACAGGTCTGACACTCATCTGACAATTCATCAAACGCCGGTGATACCAGACGCTTGCTGCCGCGGTTTGAAAAGCCCAGAACGCCTTTCCCCATCCGCTCGCTGCATATTCTCACGCAGAGCCCGCAAAGAATACAGTCTTCGTTCTTAGGCTCTATCCTGTCTCCTGCTATACCCATTTCTGAAGCCAGTTTCTTTATCTCGCTGGAATCCGGACATCTGGCAAGAAGCAGCTCCACCATGATCTTTCTGCTGCTGTTTACCCTTTCGGAGGTCGTGCTTACAACCATGCCATCCTCTATGAAATTGTTACAGGAAGTCTTTATGGATGTTCTTCCATTCTGCTGAACCTGAACAAGACAGAGTCGACAGGCTCCGTAGGGAGAAAGAGACTGATGATGACAGAGAGTTGGAATGTAGATATCAAGCTTTTTGCATGCTTCAAGAAGAGTTGTTCCCTTTTCAAACTCAACCTGCTGCTGGTCAATCGTAAGTTTTACGGTTTTTTCCATGCTGCTACTCCACAACTATCGCGTTAAAATTACATACATCAAAACACAACCCGCATTTAGTGCAATTCCCCTGGTCGATGAAATGAACTTCCCTGACCTTGCCGGAAATGGCAGCAGTGGGGCAGTTCCTTGCACAAAGGGTACAGCCTGTGCATTTATCAACATCTACACTGTAAGTTACAAGCTCTTTACAGGCATGTGCCGGGCAGACTGCCCGTTCAATATGAGCATCGTATTCTTCTCTGAAATACCTGATGGTAGAAAGAACAGGGTTTGCAAGGGTCTGCCCCAGCCCGCACTGAGAGGCATCTGTAACCGCTGCGCCAAGCTCAAGAAGAAAATCAACATCCTCGGGTTTACCATGACC
>JAGLQD010000119.1 GCA_023136985.1 Candidatus Sabulitectum sp.
TACAGAGTCAGAGTTTGAGATAGCTGAGGGATATACAGGTAAGAGACCTTACGTGGTACTTGCTCCCGGTGGAGCCAGGAATGTGAGGGATTTTGTTCCCTTGAAGCGGTGGCCCATGGACCGCTGGGCAGAAGTTTCTATTTACCTGAAGACCCAGGGGTACACTGTGTTTCTTGTGGGCGGGAAAGAAGACTGCAGCGAGATATCTTCAGTCACAGGAGCTAATCTGGCAGGAAAACTATCGTGGGGTGAAACTGCTGCTCTTATCAAAAGGGCAACCCTTTTCGCCGGCAATGACAGCGGTCCTGCTCATCTGGCAGTGGCAGGAGATGTACCGGCACTTGTTCTTTTTGGCCCTACAGATCCAGGTTCTCTTTATTCTGAAGGCAGTATTGTACATGTTACTGGAACTGTCGAATGCGCGCCCTGTTACGCAAACAGTGTTTTTCCCGGTTGTACCGGAGACGAGGATTGCATGGCTTCTATTTGCACAGAGAGGGTACTTGCTACTCTTGAGGAGATGCTTCAAAAATGAAAATAACAGCTCTAAACCCGCCTTTCATTCCACTCTTCAGCAGGGGGCAGAGAAGCCCTGCAGTTACCAGAAGTGGAACATTGTACTACCCTATATGGCTCTCGTATGCTGTTGGAGCGGTGGAACAGGCTGGGCATACGGTTCAGTTCATTGATTCTCCCGCAATGGATCTTGGAATGGAAGAAACTCTGGAGAGAATAAAAGAGTTTGCTCCGGATATGATAGTGATAGAAACATCTACTCCTTCCATCATTTCTGATGTAAGGATCGCGGACGAGTTAACTGACACAGGAGCAGTGGTGTTTCTGCTGGGAACGCATCCTTCAGCACTTCCTGGGGAAACCGTGAAACTTGGTGGAAAATTCCACGGTGCCATCCTGGGTGAATACGAGAAACCGCTGCTGGCTGTTGTTGATGCCATCGAGAATGATCTTACTATTGAAGGCATTCCCGGAACTGCAATTCGCCTGAAAGATGAAGGGGGAGTCATAGTAACACCCCCGGCTGGATATCTTGCTGATCTTGACTCTCTTCCATTTGTCAGTTCTGTTTACGCTGCCCATCTGCCTGTTTCCAGATATAACAATCCCAATGCACTCCACCCGCAGGTGATGATCATGGGAGGAAGAGGTTGTCCTAATCAGTGCAGTTTCTGTGTTTTTCCTCAGACTCTCACTGGTCGCAGTTACAGAAGTCGTTCTGTACAAAATGTAGTTTCTGAAATGAAGTGGGTACAGGATAACATGCCGGAAGTGCAGGCGATATTCTTTGAAGATGATACCATTGCAGCAGATATGGAGAGGCTGAGGCTGCTTTCAGCGGAGATATTGAAAGCAGGTGTAAACATATCGTGGACATGCAACATGAGAGCAACAGCCGATCATGAGACCCTCCGGCAGTGCCACGCCGCTGGTTTAAGGTCGGTATGTGTGGGCTTCGAGAGTGGTTGCGATGAAATACTGCGAGCAATGCGGAAAGGGCTAAAAACAGATCAGATGGTGGAGTTCATGGCAAGTGCCAGAAAGGCCGGTATTCTTGTTCATGGCTGTTTCCTTTTCGGGATACCGGGAGAAACAAGAGATACAGCAGAAAGAACGCTTGATTTCGCCTTGAATCTTAATCCCGATACTGCGCAGTTCTATCCTCTTATGGTCTATCCGGGAACTGATGCGTATACTGATGTTCAGAAGGCGGGGCTTCTGGTCACATCAAGCTGGAGGGACTGGCTCAAGGAAGATGGCACACACGCATGTGTTGTCAGGACACCGGACATGACACCGGATGAACTTGTGGAATTCTGCAACTTTGCCAGAAGGAAT
>JAGLQD010000012.1 GCA_023136985.1 Candidatus Sabulitectum sp.
TATCCTGCAAGAGTGGAAGCTGTCAGCATAGTTGATGTAGATACAGAGAATGGAGAGAGGATATCCACCCATATAGGTGAATTCGACAGGGTTCTCGGTGGTGGAGCTTTTAAGGGCTCTGTGATTCTGATCGGCGGGCAGCCCGGCATTGGAAAGAGCACTCTGATGATACAGGCAGCCATGAACATGGCTGCTGGTGGGCTCAAGGTGCTTTATGCAACAGGAGAGGAATCTCCCAGTCAGGTCGCAGACAGGGCCAGAAGAGTTGGAACCCCCTCTGCGAACCTGATGCTTCTTCCAACCACTGATCTTGCCGCTGTTGAGAAGAAGATCATGACGGATAGTTACCAGGTGCTTATAGTAGATTCAATACAAACCCTGCACACAAATCAGCTTTCAAGTGCAGCAGGCTCTGTTTCGCAGGTCAGGCAGTGTGCTTCCAGCCTTGTTAATCTTGCCAAGCCCAGAGAGTTGACTGTTTTTGTAATAGGGCATGTTACCAAGGATGGGGCTATTGCAGGACCAAAAGTTCTTGAGCATCTTGTTGATGCTGTGGTGAGCTTTGAGGGCGATTCGTTTCACCAGTTCCGGCTTCTCAGAGCAGTTAAGAACAGATTTGGCTCCACCAGTGAGCTTGGCGTATTTGAGATGAAAGAGAAAGGACTGAGGGAAGTTGCAGATGCATCCGGCTATTTCCTTCAGAGAGACGGTGGACTGGGCGCAGGTTCCGCAGTAGCAGCTATCATGGAGGGCACGAGACCTTTCCTGGTGGAAATTCAGGCTCTGACCAGCACCACCCACTACGGTTTTCCACAGAGAAGGGCTACAGGTTTCGATTCAGGCAGACTTGCAATGCTGCTTGCTGTTCTTGAACGAAGGTGTGGGATTGAACTGGGGAACCAGGATGTGTATGTGAATGTAGCCGGGGGGTTTAATATTGTTGATCCCGGTGCCGATATGGCTGTATGCCTGGCGGTTGCATCCAGTCGATTAGAGAGACCGCTGAAGAAAGACACGGCATTGAGCGGGGAAGTAGGTCTCGGAGGCGAGATCAGGCCCGTGGCCGGAATGGACAGAAGACTTGCGGAATCAGGCAACCTTGGATTTACCAACCTGGCTTGTGCACGTGAGAAAAATGAAGACACCGGGCTCGAATTCAGATTCAGCACACTATCTGCTGCGATCTCTGGGCTTCTGGTGACAAAAGGAGAAGAATGGTTAAGTTGAAGAAAGGCTGGGAAGTGCGTATTCTATTTATTCTTGCCCTCGGCCTTGCAGGAACCCTTGCTTCAGGAAGTCTGATTGTTGGGTTCATTGGTTTGGGAATTGGAATTGTTGCTGCTGTTCTTGAGCGTATGATCGTTAAGGTTTCAGCTGATAAGCTCGTTTATATAACTGCAGGATCTACAGTTGGTCTAATTGTTGGAATTCTGCTTATTCTAATTCTCAAAATTGGAATTCATGACGATACGTGGAAGTCATCATGGTCGGATCTGCTGGTGCTTATACCAGTAGCATTTGCCTATGTCTTCGGAGTAGTGGCTGTTAACAAGGGAAGAAAACTTGAACTTATCAGCATTGAGGACGAGACTGGGCCTCAATGGAACATGCCGGTTCTTGTGGATCTTTCCGCAGCAGTGGATGGCAGGGTTGCCGATCTCTCACTGGCTGGTCTCCTTCCCGGACCGTTCTCAATTCCCTTGTCAGTTAAGCAGAATATCGATGAAATGCAGAAGGGCAGAAACATCGTTAAGCGGGGAAGAGCAAGAAGGGCAACAGAGACAATTCAGAGGCTTGAAGAAGCTGTTGGAAAATCCGGAGGCCTTGTGGAGTTTCGTGATTTTGGCGAGGGAGAAAGGGAGAAGCACCGGATACTTACCTGGCTTCGCAAGGAAAAGATCTGCCTGCTCACAGGAGATGCAGATATGGCGGACACCGCAGAGCGTGAAGGCATCAGGGTTATCAGGCTTTCCGATGTGGGACCAGCTTCCCGGGAGGTTGTACTTCCGGGAGATTCATTCATCATAAGAATTCAGAAAAAAGGTAGAACCTCTTCTCAGGGTGTGGGGTTTCTCTCTGATGGAACGATGGTTGTGGTTGATGAGGCGGGAGATTCCATGGGTAAAGAAATACAGGCCACAGCTCACACCACATTCCGTGCCAAGGGTGGAACTATGGTTTTTGGAAAGATAACAGCAGAGGGTAATGGAGATAATGCCCAGGAATAGATGGGGCGTGGTTATCGTTGCCGCCGGCACCGGAACAAGGTTCGGCGGCACTGTTCCCAAGCAGTTCACACTGCTGGCAGGTAAACCGGTGATCGAACATTCTGTTGC
>JAGLQD010000120.1 GCA_023136985.1 Candidatus Sabulitectum sp.
AAGACCAGGTTATATCATGAAAAAAGCATGGCGCAGTCTTTTTGACAGTGGTGAAAGACACCGAACCCTGCTTGCTTTCAAGACCTTTCGGAAATACATTTTCAGGCGTAAGAATGACAGAAGCAGCAGTAGTTATTCCTTTTAAAGGCCAGTGGAGCAGTGTGATACCCACTCTTCAAGCTTTAGCTGCCCAGACTTTAAGATCGGACATAACGATTGTTCTTAGTATAGATGGTATGGAAAAGCCACCTTCTGCAATAACAGAGCTTGTGGATATTTGTGTTAACGGGGTACATGCCGGTCCTGCCGCTGCAAGAAATCGGGGCTGGAAAGACACCGATGCAAATTATATCCTTTTTACAGATTCAGACTGTATTCCTGAAGATTCCTGGGCACAGATAATGATAGATAAGCTTAAGGATGAGTACCAGGCTGTGAAAGGGGTATATTCTTCAGGAGGGACCAGACTGATCCAGAGGCTGGCTCAGGTTGAGTTCGAGGAAAGATACAGGCTTATGGCCCGAGCAGCGAAGATTCATCTGGCTGATACCTACTCAGCAGGCTTTCGAAGAGACTGGCTTGAGAAACTCGGTGGCTTTGATGAGAGTTTTCCTCTGCCGGAACATGAGGATGTGGACCTCTCCTGGAGGCTCACCAAAGCAGGAGGAAGCATTGGATTTGCTCCAGATGCAAGGGTTGCCCATATCCACCGCTCCAGTTGGATCGCATATTTCAGGATGAAGAATCGTCGCGGAAAATGGAGGATAATGCTGGTCAGAAAATTCCCAGCCAGGGCTGTGCGCGACGGGTATACACCTCAGACGCTGAAATTGCAGATGCTTCTTTCAATTCCCGTTGTGTTCTCTATTTTTCTGATCCCATTTTATCCGGTGGTTACCGTTGTTCTTATGCTGCTTTTTCTGTTTTCTTCACTGCCTCTTTTTCTTGCAGCCTTGTCTACAGATCATTCTGTTCTCTTTTTCATTCCATTTTTCGCAATGTGGCGTGGTTTAGCTCTTTTCTCCGGTGCTGTTCAGGGCGTGACTGGAAGGATCAAATAGTGTTTGCGCCTATAAGAAGACAGCAGCGAATTCTTATTCTCTTTCTGATAGCTTCGGATATTGTAACAGTCCCTGTATCCCTGTTGGCCACCTGGTACATAAGAACATGCTGGTTGTCCGGGATCCTTCCGGAATTCTCCCATACCATCAACACCTATCTAGCCACTATTCCAGTGCTGTTTATCCTCTGGATTGCTTCATGGTGGTCTGCTGGAATGTATGTGTACTCTTTTCAACAGGGTGTTTTTCCCGGACTTGCAAGACGGATGCGTGCTGTTTTCTACCTTGCTGTGTCTATTATGGCAGCAAGTTATCTGGTGAAAATGGATTACTCAAGGATCATGCTTCTGATCTTCCTCTTGATATCTCAACCGGTGAACATTCTTTTAAGAAAGCTCTTCACATTCCTGGCGTTACGAGTGGCACCATTCAAGGAATCACCGGCTACGCTTGTTATCGGTTCCGGTGAGTTTGCCGAAAGAGTGATTAATTCACTTAAGAAATTCCCAGAGCCAAGACACAGGGTCAAGGGTGTTCTTCTGGAAAAAGCTGGAACTACCAGTGAGATCTGCGGTGTGAGAGTTATTGGAGAAGCAAGGGATCTTCCGCGGCTGATAGAGAGCCTCTCCATTGACGAGGTCTTTTTTGCCAGCGGATCCATGAGTCGAACAGATATGCTCAAGATAATAAACTCTGTTCAAAAAGAAGATATTGTATTCATGCTGGTTACAGATCTTTTTGAGATAGTTGCAGGGGCCAGTGATCTCAGCAGTATATCAAGAATGCCTGTTGTGGAAATTGGATCGTCAGGAAAAGGCACTTTCAGCAATCTCACCAAAAGAGTTATGGATCTGTTCATGTCACCTCTTCTGATTGTTGTTCTCGCTCCGCTTATGGGAGCAGTCTGGGCAATTCTTGCACTTACAGGCAAAGGTTCTCCTATTTTTAAACAGACAAGAGTGGGCAGATACGGCAGAAAATTTATTCTTTATAAATTTAGAACAATGAAGCCTGAAGCAAACGAGTATGAGGTTGCTCCTGTTGCTAGAGATGATCCCAGAGTTACAGGCATCGGCAGGCTGCTCCGAAAAACAAGTCTTGATGAATTACCTCAGTTGTTTAATGTTTTACTGGGGCATATGAGCATGGTTGGCCCCAGACCGGAAATGGATTTTATTGTTCATGACTACAACGCATGGCAGCGCAGAAGGCTTGATGTGAAACCGGGTATTACAGGTCTGTGGCAGATCATGGGCAGAAAAGATCTACCGCTGCATGAAAACCTGGAATACGATTTTTACTACATGAGAAACCAATCTGTCATGCTTGACATGGCGATTCTGGCAAGAACAGTTATTACTGTTCTGAAAGGGAGGGGAGCATACTGATAACATTCTCTATTCTTTCAGTACTCCTTGGCGTATGGAACTTCGCAGGTCCTGTTCAAACAGGGCTTGGTGTTTTTCCGGTAGCCTGGAGCAACGATCCTGTTTCCTGTATGGCTGCACCTGCAGGCATGGGCAGGGTGGAGTTTCTTGAGATGACTGTTAACGCAGGGGTCAGCAACAGTGAATCCTCCGGTTCTGCTGCTGCGGTGATACCAGTTGGATTGTCCGGGTTTCATATTGGCACTGGGGCAGGGTGGAACAGTTACAATGGCACTGGTACATTGCAGTTATCGGGAAGTTATGTGGTTGCAGGAGATCCAATAGGATTTATGGCAGGGCTCTTCGGGCCCAGTATAGCAACCGGAGTATCTGCCAGGTA
>JAGLQD010000121.1 GCA_023136985.1 Candidatus Sabulitectum sp.
CAGGAACTGAAGATATCTGGGATCTGCTTGTTTTCACCCTGCTTTGAATATAGTCAGCCTGTTGATGATCATGTAAACTGCAGCAGTAAAAACATAGACACCATTTGAGTTTTGCAGTTGCGGGACAGGAATACACCTCATCCGAAATATTATTGGTTATGCCTGTAAAAACGTGCAGCTACATGCGCTAACTGCCAGACCAATAACCATGTCATTTGGGAATGATGACGATTGTTGAGCTATTCAGATGGGATCCCTTCAATCTCTTCTTTTGATAGCCCGGTTAAAGCAGAAAGAATTTCTGTTGGAATTCCACTTATCTTTCCAATTCTGACAACCTCTGCTTTTTCCTTAATCCGCCCCTCTGCCTTGCCTTCTATCCGACCTTTAGCCACACCTTGGGCCATGCCCTGGGCTATGCCTTGAATCTCTCCATCATAAAACGCGGTATCAATGGTGTTTTTCAGATCACGGTAAACTTTCAGGCTCTCACTGTAATTTGCAATCTCTGCCTGCTTGAAAAGCTTCTGGAAGATTCGTTCCTGGATGCGTCCAGATCTGATAGATTCTCAGGCTTGTCAGGCTCCATACCCAGAACAAAAATCCAATTGTTCTCCTGGCATACTTCTGTAACATATGCTGCTTTTTCTTCTGATTGTACCCGTACGATAATGGGTTTTTTTGCTGTTCCCGATTTTGCCATGTTTGTGTCCTCTCTTGTACGGCCACTTTGGGTATTAGTCAGATGCCGAGTAGATTGCAGACATCGACAACTATGTGTTCTCGGTAGATTTGATTGCTTTTTTTAAGTTCCTCAGTTAAGTAGTAACCGCCTGTCTGCAGTGCGTCACCCCTGAATTCTACTGGGAGCTGTTGCTCCCTCAATTGCTCCCTCAATTGTTTCTTCACTCACGTCCCTGTTGAGACAGACTAAGGATATTTGCCGCCATGGTTCCATCCGTCGCAATTATCCAGCGGTGTTTTGTAGAAATTGCCTGTGCTGCCGGTTCCGTTCTTTCTGATTTGAGATTCGATGTTCTTGCGCAGACTATGCATAACTGCCTTCCTTTGTTACAAAAATATTCCCTATTTTTGTAACACTTGTCCAGCACTATGCTTCCTGTGAATTGCGGATGAAGTCTTCACTTCGTCTGAGTTCAGATAATGTTCTTTGTGTAGAGATTGTGGTAGTGACCCTTGAACTCCATCAGGCTGTCATGGGTTCCAGTTTCAACAACAGCACCATTGCCCAGAACAAATATCTTGTCTACATGGCGTACTGTAGAGAGACGGTGTGCGATGATAATTGTGGTTCTGTTTTTGCTCAGCCTGAACATTGCTTCCTGAATAAGGCTTTCTGATTCTGTGTCCAGGGAAGAGGTTGCCTCGTCAAAAACAAGCACAGTGGGATTCTTCAGGAAGACCCGGGCAATGGATACCCGCTGCTTCTGACCCCCTGACAGCTTTATGCCTCTCTCTCCCGCATAGGTGTCGAAACCATCCGGCAGCGAGACAATAAAAGAATAGATGTTGGCATTACGAGCGGCTTCGAACATTTCCTCTTCTGTAGCCTCAGGTTTACCGTACATGATGTTGTCTCTGATGGTACCGTCGAACAGGAAGACATTCTGTTGGACGAGTCCGATGTTTTCTCTCAGAAAGTGCTGCTTCAGATCCATGATATCATGCCCGTCAAAGGTGATGCATCCTTTTTTGGGTTCGTAGAACCGGGGTATAAGGGAGGCAATTGTACTCTTACCAGCTCCTGATTCACCCACGATTGCAACGGATTCCCCCTCTTTTACAGTCATGGATACATCCCTGATGATCCAGTCCGGGGAAGAGGAGTATTTGAACCACAGATCATTCAGCTCGATTTTACCCTTTATCGGATGGAAAGAACGGGCGTGGGGCCGGTCTTCTATGTCGGGCTCTATATCCATGATTTCTATGAATCTTTCGAATGAAGCGGCACCCTGGTGGAACTGTTCAGTAAAGTTCATAAGCCGTTGAATAGGTTTCAGTATGATGTTAACATAGAGAATGAAGGCAACGATATCCGCAAGGGTTATCCGGTTTTCAAAGTATAGCCAGGCTCCCCCTGCAATAACTATTAGGTAATACATGTCTGAGAGGAACTGGAAGACGGAGTGAAACACTGCCATAATGGTATACATTTTCTCTTTAGCCATTTTGAAGTGTGTGTTGACGGTATCGAATTTTGAGAGCTCAAGTTCCTCATTGGCATAAGATTTAACTTCACGGATTCCCTGCACCGAGTTTTCAACAGCGCTGTTTATGTCTGCTATCTTCTTTCGAACATTGCGGAAACCGCTTCTCATCTTACCGCCGTAACGAACACCCCAGATCAACATAAATGGGATGGGAATCAAAGAGATAAAGGCAAGAGTCGGGTTGAAGCTGAACATGAAGTAGAAGGAGCCCACGATCAGGAAGAAAGAGATGATCAGATCTTCGGGCCCGTGATGAGCAACCTCTGCAATGGTATTAAGGTCGTTAGAGATCCGGGACATGATGTGCCCGGTTTTCGTGCTGTCGAAATAGTTGAAAGAGAGCTTCTGAATATGACGGAAGATAACTTCTCTCATGTCATACTCCATGCGCACACCAAGGATGTGCCCCCATTTCATACGAATGTACTCAAACACCATCTTTGCAAGATAGATGAAGATCATCAGCACGAAGTAAACAACAATAGCCTTAACATCGCGATCAGGAATCAACTCTTGAAGCAGCGTACGCACCATAGAAGGTATTAGAATAGCCAGAGCGGAGGACAGCAGGGCAACTGCAATATCTATACCAAACAACAACTTGTGCGGTTTGTAAAAGCTAAGGAATCGCTTAAGCATGGAATCTCCTGACCGAATGAATTCCCGGAATATACTAAACCCGCCAAATCAGAGAGCTGATCCAAACCGGATGAGACACCGCAACATAAAAAAGAAGATTCAGCACCAATCGGGATCTGTGCGTTGAATCAGGTGAAAGACAGCACAGTAAACCGTTAAGATCAACCCTGACATTAGTACTTGTTGTTCTTACTACAAGTACAACATGTGCCAATGCCCAGTTTGATGCCTCTCTGGGACAACCCTCGCTTACTATTGCACCTGAGAGACACTGAGCAGTAAAGTCAGGGCACAAAACCCCAAAGAAGAACACAGAAGAACAATAAGAAGAAAAAAGAATTACCCTATGCGATGTTACAACTTTTGTTACAAATAAGGGTGTTTTTGTTACAAGGCTTGTATTATGATCAGGCATAGAGGAGGAGGTTGTTGTGTTTCACAGGATGGCTTTAACGAAACTTTCAGACTGGTTTGGCAGCAAAGAAAGAAAGCCTCTGATCATACGCGGGGCTCGTCAAACGGGAAAAACTACAGTTGTTAGAATGCTGGCTGAGGAGATACCCGGGTATCTGGAAGTAAATCTTGAAGCTCCTGGTGAGAAGTCACTATTCACGAGGAACCTTTCAGCGGCTGATCTTCTGTGTGCAATACGACTTAAGAAGAACTCACTAGCTCCAAATGATAAGTCGCTCCTCTTTCTTGATGAGATTCAGGCATGTCCGGAAGCATTCGGCTACTTAAGGTTTTTCTTTGAGCAGATTCCAGATTTAGCGGTAGTTGCTTCCGGTTCCCTTCTTGAAGCTTACATTACGAAGGAAGGGATTGAATTTCCCGTTGGCAGGGTAGAGCAAACTTTTATGTATCCGGTTACCTTCAGTGAATACCTGGGGGCGATGGGGCGGACGCCAATGCAATCCCTGCTGCAGTCAGTTCCATTTCCTGACTATGCCGTTCAGACGGTTTATGATGAGTACGTGAAATATGCGCTGGCCGGTGGTATGCCGGAGGTCGTGCAGCTGCTGTCTGAAGGCAGCAATATGGATTCTCTCCAGAGTTTCTATTCATCGTTGATACAGGCATTTCAGGATGATGTGCCCAAGTATTCCACAGGTGCCTCAATGAGAAGAGTTATTGCGCACTGTCTTGAATCAACCCCGCTCTATACCGGAAACAGAATAAAATTTGCCGGGTTCGGCAGTTCCAATTACAGATCCCGGGAAGTCGGAGAGGCAATGAGAACACTGAGAAGAGCAATGCTGCTTCAGCTGGTGTATCCCACTTCAGAGGTAAC
>JAGLQD010000122.1 GCA_023136985.1 Candidatus Sabulitectum sp.
GGCAGTACTTGATATGCTGTTCGACAAAGGTGTTAAATTTGGATTCAAGGATCTGGGTGCCGGTGGCATAGCCTGTGTTACCAGTGAACTGGCTGCCCACGGAGGTCTCGGCATTGATGTTGATCTTGATGCGGTTCCGGTTTCAATAGAGAATCTTCCTCCTGAAGTTATTGCCTGCAGCGAAACTCAGGAAAGGTATGGACTGGCTGTGCCGGCTTCGGTGGCTGATGAGATCCTTTCTGTGTACAATGAAGAATTTGAGTTGCCCAGGCTTTTTCCGCAATGCCGGGCTGCAGTTATTGGGAATTTCACTTCCAAACCTGTGTACAATGTGATCTGTCGCGGGGAAAGTGCCGCTGCGACTCCCATCAACTACATTACTGAAGGTGTTGTTTATCAGAGGGAGGAAAAACCGGTTACCAGCAAGGCTCCTGAGCCTTCTGAAAGACCATGTGATCCTTCAAAAGATCTCACAGCGATACTGACTTCTATGGCAGGATGCAGCAGGCAGCATATCTGGTCTTACTACGATTCCGAGGTGCAGGGAGTCACAAGACTTAGACCGGGCGAGGCAGATTCATGTGTTTCTGTTCCTGTTCATGGCTCCCGCGCCGGGCTTGCTGTCAGCGGTGACGGGAACCCCTGGTACGGTGAACTTGATCCGTTCCTTGGTGGAGCTCATGCAGTGGGCGAGGCTGTTAGAAATGTTGTAGCCACAGGGGCAACTCCCATATGTGCCACCGACTGCCTGAATTTCGGGAATCCAGAGGATCCTGAGGCCTTCTGGCAGTTTAAGCAATCTGTAGCAGGCATTGCTGAAGCATGCAATGCTCTCGGGTTCAGTGGAGGTGATTATCCACTGCCCATTGTTTCAGGAAATGTGAGTTTCTACAATCAGTCCACAGGAGGAAAATCCATTCCACCCTCTCCCATTGTAGCTGTTTTTGGTAAGATTCATGATCACAGAAAAGCAACAGACATGGTACTCCGCAGAGAAGGGAATATTGTTCTTCTGATCGGAACAAGAAAAGACGAGCTGGGAGGGAGCCTTTTTTACCGAACCTGTCTTGGTCATCACGGTGGCACGGTACCGGCTTTCAAAGGCTCTCTGGAAAAAAAGATAGCTGACTGGGTGCTTGGGGTGATCCATGACAAGAGGGCATATTCTGTCCATGACATCAGTGGAGGTGGTCTTGCAGTTGCAGGAGCCGAGATGGCTTTTGCAAGCAGAAAGCTTGGTATCAATTTTTCTCTTGACTCAAATCCAGTTACCCTGTTTTCTGAGACTCCGGGATACCTTGTGGAAGTTGATCCCCGTTTTGTTGAAGATATAACACTTCCGGAATTTGTTTCGGTAGCTGGCAGGGTTTGCAAAGGCTGTTCAGTTTCCGGTAATGGATGGTCAGTTGATCTGGATGAATTGAGGAACCAGTGGTCAGATAAACTGGCTTCTGTTATATGGCGAGAGGAGGGCATCTGATGTCTTGTGCTGCTGTGATCAGATTCCCGGGTTCCAACTGTGAGTTTGAGACTGCCAGAGTTCTCAGAAACTCAGGTATTGATGCCCGGATCTACAATTGGAACGATATTGAAAGACTTTCAGACAACAGAGCTGACGCCTATGTTCTTCCTGGAGGATTCTCTTTTCAGGACAGGATCAGAGCAGGAGTGATTGCTGCCCGTGAGAGTATTATGGATCTTGTTTTTGAAGAGGCCATTAACGGTAAACCAGTTCTTGGAATATGCAATGGTGCCCAGGTACTTCTGGAAAGCGGTCTGGTTCCAGGCTGGAAACCCGGTTCAGTACAGGGAGCACTTGCAGGTAACCTTGCACCAGGTAGAAGTG
>JAGLQD010000123.1 GCA_023136985.1 Candidatus Sabulitectum sp.
GGCCAGTGCTTTGACCCCCTGTTCAAGGCCGGAGTAATTTAGATTGCGCCGTCTGGCATAATAGGTTTTGCGGGGAGTAAGCCACTTGGCGAATTTCTGTGAAGCTGCTTTCAGCCTGGCTACATTGATGCCCCGCTTTCCATACAGAATGATCATGTCTCTGAGAAGAATTGAGATCTCATCATACAGGCTGAATTGCCCACGGTATACACTTTGGGGGATCAGATCGTCCATCTCGAACTCTGTCCAGAGCGAATTCATTCTGCTGTGAAAAGAACGTGAGTAATCCCGGGGCGGACTGCCGTAAAAGTCTTCATTTGAGTAAAGTGCAGCCATTTTTTTAATAATGTCTGGGTACTCTTTCTGAAAAGAATTAAGGAAGAAATCCTTCTGGCGTCCCTTTTTCAGTGTGAGAAGCCCGGGCATTGCAAACTGTACTCCCGCCCGCTTCAAAGCTTTGAGCAACTCTTCCATCTGCTCCTGTGAATCAGTCAGATAAGGAATAAACGGCATTGCCAGAACCCCTGCATTCATTCCTCTTTTCCTGAATTCCGCAAGAGTGTTCAGTCTCTCTTCAACCGAAGAAGCACCGGGCTCTACCCTGCCCCTGATGGAATCATCAGCCATGGTCAGCGAGATCATCAGTGTAAAAGCAGATCTTCTGTGAACTTCTTCCCAGTGATCAATATCCCTGAGTATCAAAGATGATTTTGTGTGAACAATTACCGGATGCTTGAACCGGGCAAGTATTTCGGCACATTTTCCGGTTATTCCAAGCTTTTCCTCAACTGGCTGGTACGGGTCACTTATGCCGGAGGAGATACAGATGGGCCCTGGCTCTCTTAGTTTATGCAACTCTTTTTCAAGCAGCTCCGGTGCATTCTCTCTAACTGTGATATCGCTGTCGAAATCACCTTCCACATGGTATTTCTCGTACCTTCCATCACAGTATGTGCACCTGTGACCGCATGCCATGTAGGGAGAGAATCTGTATTTGCCTCCGAAAGGGAAGGCGGGGTTTTCCTTCTTAAGAAGCTTCTTTACCTGAACACAATGCAGATTATGGCTGTCACTCATCTTTGATCAAGTAAGAAGCAATTGACGAAACATCCATAGAATCGCCTGCTGAAAGGCAAGAACTTCAAGGTTTTCAGCCATTCTGCTCCTTCCATGTTCAGAGAGATTCTTTCTTCTCTGTGTAGATCACATTTCTCTCTCGCAGGTAGTTGAGCATGAAATCAAAACAAACTTCATTCCTTCCAAGGTATTCAGCAGGGCTTAGACCTGTTTCTGTATATAGTCCTTTAAGTACTGCATTCACCGCTGCAGTACAGGCATAGCCGGTTGTACGGGCCATGGATGAGGTTTTTGTCTCCGGGCTGTATTCGTCATAAAGATCCCAGGTGAATTTAACCTGCCTGCCATTCTCTTCCCCTGCAACCACCACACGCATCACAGTGAATTCTGCCTCTTCTGCTGCAAGCTTCCAGTTTTTTCCTGTAAACAATATCTTTTCAGTCATCTGCAATGGTGAGATCATCACACCGTTAACCTCAACAGGCTCAGAGCTGAAAAAACCGGATTCCCGAAGAATGCGGGCTTTTTCTATATGCCCCGGCCATCTCATTGTTTTTTCCTTCATGTCCGGGACATCCGGCATATTCCGGAGAAGCGAGCGCAAACCGTCGCTGTTCCAGGCCTCAAGGGTTCCGCACTTGTGGAACTCGATCAGTTCCGGGTCTGAAAGAGCCGATCTTGAAACATCTACACCGCTCTCTCTGTATCGGGCAGGTCTCACATACTCTTCAATCACATCACAGGGGGAAAAGGGAGCTTTGTACTCCCAGGGCCATGTTCTTTTTTTCGGCAGCCCTCCAACCAGGCAAAGGTAGGAATTCACCTTCATCCTTGCATAATGATAGCCGAAGATCACATTGCACATTCCCGGCGCAACACCCATATCTGTAACGGCGATCACACCCTTATCCATGGCAAGCTTGTGAAGGGGAGCTGAATCCTCAGGAAAAAATGCTATGTCTACAACATTTCTGCTTGATTCAATTATGGTTCTCAGTGTGTTGTACCCCATAAACCCCGGTACTGCATTCACAACCATATCAGCGTCTCTGATCACATCACGCACAGCCTGTTCATCCTGCAGATCAGAGTGAACACTATCAATCTCATGGGTTTTCTCAAGCCGTTCCAGAGCTTCTCTGTCAATATCCGCTGCAACAACAGAAAATGTTTTACTCAGATCAATTGCAATAGCGCTTCCCACCATACCGGCTCCAAGAACAGCAATTCTCATATCAACCCCTCCATGTCTTAAGAAACAAGATCTGCAGAAGAAAGCATACAGAAAGGAAGGACCGCAGAAAAGGGCGCCCGCAAGCGGACGCCCTTAATAATAACAGTTCTTCTAAAAATTGTAGGTAGCAGCAAGGCTTCCCATGAAACCATTGTCAGTTCCACCAACCATGTACGGACCATCATGAAGGAAACCCTCGGTGATGGTAGCGTCCATTATGAAGTTGTCCCAGTGAAGGCCAACACCAAAGTTGGTTTCAAATCCACTGGTAAACTGGTTGAAGTCTCCTGTTGAGTAGTATTCGCTAACGCTTGCAGCACCTGCACGGAAGATGAGCCATTTGCCAATTTCCTGTTCAACGCCACCGGTTACTCTTGGGATCTCTATCCACATCTCAGAATCAGGAGTAGCATCTTCTGCGTAATCTCCACCGTGACTGGTAACCTGAAGATCCGTGAAAACGCCAAGAACAAGGTTGGTCTTGTCGCCGACCTTCTTGTTGCGGCCTGCGCCGAAATCAACATGAATGGTGGTTGTATTAATGGATGTATCGTCATAATCATTAACATCATGATAGCTGACATCTGCACCGATTATCGGGAACAGATTGAAGAAATCATTGCTGTGACCGCGAAGAGAAGCTCCGAACATCATGTCGCTGATGGTTCGCTCAGTTTCTTCATAATCAATAGCGGTATTGTCGAAGCCAACTGCGAAAGCAAGGTCTGAATAGTCTGCAAGGAATGGAACATCTGTTCCCCATGCAAGGCCCACAGCTATATCTTTCCGGGTTGTTGTATCGGTTGGAGCCCACTTGTCGAAATTCATGGAAAGAATTGCTCCCCAGCCACCGGGACTGAAAAGGATCTCGTGGTTGTAGTTATTGTGGTTAATGGTCACACCATAAGCATTGCCGCCAAGGCCGTCTACTATACCAAACCATCCGTCCGAAACATCACCGGCAGTTTCGCTGCCGCCTGTAACGAATTCATAATCACCGATAACACCGGGATATGCCCACATCTCAAGATAATCATTTACCAGAAGTCTGGCGTCATCGCCTAAAACGGTAAGTCTCGGATCACTGGCAAAAGCTGTAACTGCGAGTAAAGCCAGTACGATTAGAAGCTTCCTCATTTTCCCTCCTTGTTAAAACACATCTGTGAAGCTGTATGCTACACAAAAAGTGAAGTGGATTCAGAAGAGGCCATAGAATTGAAACAGTTTTACCTGTCTCAACCTCGATCGGGGCATCTGCCCTTTCCTTTATGGAATCCCCTCCGTCAAAACACCACCCACTGCAGTAATATTAAGCCCTGCAGAGGGCACCTGTCAATAACCGATAAAAATACTATATCCACAGATTTTCGCAAGGATAAGAACCAATGCCCTACCTCTTACAGGCAATTCCATCTGGATACATGTTACGGTAAACGCAGCAAAAAGAAAGAAAACACCCTGATGTCAGTATTTTGACTTGTACTGAAGGAATAACATATTCCCACTATGAAAAGAACACTCGCAGCAGGAATAGCTATCTGGCGGCAAAAGGGCATTCTGTGGCCGTTCTCCATGGTGATCAGGGCCATTAAGTGTGCAATGTACAGAGTACCCAGAGGGCTTATTGTGGAGCCTTCCCAGGGCTGCACCGGTAACTGCGCCGGATGCCATATTCCCAGTCAACCTGTAATTCTCAATGCAGAACAGCTGGAAACATGGCTGGAAACATCACCGGCAAAACCGGTTACCATTCACTTTTCCGGAAAGCATTCCGACCCACTGGCCTCACCGGAGATAAACAAACTTGCAGAGACAGCAGAAAAGAACTGCTCCATGCTCTCTGTAAGTACCATTGGACTGGGTTTGAAGCAAGCGCATGTGTATCTGCCTGTGGACAGATGGATATTCTCCATACCGGCTGCTACAGAAAAATCATGGGAGATACTTCGGGGCAACAAACGGTTCATGGAAGCCATAGAGGCCATAAGAACTGTCAGACAGAGCAGCAGAGCAATGGTGGAAGTTGTCCTGACCCTGTGGAAAGCCTCAGTGAATGATATTGAGATATTCAATCAGCTTGCGATGAAAGAGAACTGGCAGCACACAAAAGTTGTCTTCGGCAGATTCGATCCGGAAGGAAATCACTTCGGAAGGCTGGAAAACATTGCACTGGATCACAAAGCAAGCCCATATATTTTAAGGAACAATTCTCTTACTCTAGAAAAAGACCCTCAAGGCTGCCCTCTGGCAGGTTATCTCTTCCTTGACGCAACAGGAACGCTGCGCCCATGCCCATTCACCGGTGATGAATCGCCCCATACTGCCACGCCAAATCGGGAATCATGGAACACTGCAAAAGACTGGGTCAGGCAAAAACGGAACCGGGAATACCCAGCCTGCACATGGTGTCCCT
The DNA here is from genome assembly GCA_023136985.1 of Candidatus Sabulitectum sp. Classification (GTDB taxonomy): domain Bacteria; phylum Fermentibacterota; class Fermentibacteria; order Fermentibacterales; family JCC-6; genus Sabulitectum. Next base: position 4,725 of record JAGLQD010000123.1, read on the forward strand.
GACAGAGCAGGCTACTGTTGCGCTGCAGGATGTCCTCTGTAGAATTCCTGGAAAGCCACTGCATCCTGTTTCTTCAGCGGATAGCCGGTCCATCCTACATTGCTGTCTTTCTTGTTGAGGTAAATACCCCTGCTGAAAAGGCTGTTCTTTACCTTCAGTCTTCTCATCTGTGAAAGGTCGTGAAGCACTGCCCCATTCATCTGAGCCGCTATATCTTTCATCATACCATTAAGATCGCTGGTACTCACACCATCCTCTGACACAAAGTTCCTGATCATCTCTCCAGGGTCTTTGCCTTCCAGACTCCATGTTTTTGTCTCTGTTCTGTAGTGTCTGTACCCGGAAACCTGAACGATCTCAACAGGCATGAGCAATAACTGATCATGTGTTCCCAGCATGGTTCCTTTGCCCAGCCCTGCTGGTCCCACATAGGTCAGCTCATCAGCCATTACAAAATCTCTATCCTCATTCAAAGCCATTTCCTCCCCCTTCGCACGGTCTGATAACAAGGGTATTTAATTACTCCGTATTATTATTTTCCATTCTCAGATCAATCAGAGCAATTCCATCTATCAGCCTGAGAATAACTGAATCATCAGGGATAAACAATGTTTGCGATCAGGGCGGAAGAGAATTCCCTTCCGCCCTGAACACTGCTATCTGTGTGCTCTCAGCACCGAGGCCAGGATCTGGTCTTCTTCAACTGCTCCAAAAAGCCATTGAGCTTTCAAAGCCCTCTTTTTGTTGTGTTTTGAGGAGACAGAGAAGTGACAACCCTCTTTGCTGTAGTCTTCGCTGTAGAAAACACCATCTCCGTGGGAGTACACCTCTACAAAAGAGCCTTCCCTCTGAACACGGGCCCATTTGCCTGCACTGGCCCAGGCTCCGGCATGTTTACGCCCCTGACTCAGGCCGGGCAACTGCTCACAGGTTAAAACGCCATCATCCACTGAACCTCCAGGCTGAATAAATCCTCTTATATCCATACCGCCGTCCAGGTAATCACCTGAAGACGCAACACATTCAAGAGATGTACGCAGCAGAGGAACACCAGGCACAACACCAACCCGCCAGTTCACAACCAGTGAACCATAATCCTTGTGGTTTATGGTCCAGACCATCTGCCAGCCTCTTTCAGTAAGACCGCCTGCTTCCTGCTGATACTCCGAAACTTCCGGTTTCTCATTCTCCATCTGAAAATGATTATTGCCTCGTCCCATCAATCTGGGAAGTATTCCTCCGTACCACGGCTTTTCCCAGCCGAACTCCGATGGTTCCGGATGGGAAGAGAGTATGTACTGTACCCCGTCCAGCTTCACCGAATACACATGCCCGTAAACGGAAGGATCCATCAGCACCTCCAGCCTGCCTGATGACAGAACAAGAGTGGAAGAGTCATTCCTGCGGGACTGAACAGACCGGGAAGAATTCACCAGATATACAGGCAGAATGGTATCCCTCTCTGCAATGGAAAGAGTCACATCAACAGCGCCATCGCCTGTGAGAACTCCGGAAACTGGAACACTGCTGCTGATCCTCCCGGCTCCAACCACCTCTCCGGACACTGATATCCGTCCATCCCGTTCACCGCGAAGTGGATGAGCAAGAGTAACATCGGTACCCTCTGCCATCACAGGCTGCAGATCGTGATGAAGAAATGGTACTTTTTCCTTCCAGTTGCCTGTATTCCATCCAAGCCCCTCAGCTCTGATCATGAGGTTCTTCACACCACCCTCTGTGCAGAGCATGCGGAACACAGGAGAAATGCAAGTTTCACCGGAAGCAACATCTGTCTCTTCAGTTCCCGGTATCCCGAACTGCATCTTTGTCCAGCCTGGAAAATAGTTCATCATAGACATGCCGTTGCCGGTTATCCCTGTCCACGGCGCTCCGAGTTCAGAAACCTTTCCCGGAATATCTTCTTCCCAGTCCGGTATGTGATTAGCCACCCCGGGTTCTGAAAGAAGCCCGTCTGCAAGGGGTATAAGAACCGCCCGGGGTTCGTATACTCTTCCACCAGGTCGCCCGTGCATCTGGAAGAATACTTTTTGCGCCACATCAGAACCGTTCTTTATTTCCGCAACTGTCTCTGCATATCCTGCACTGTCCATCCGAAAAGATGCCTTGTGGGTAAGCCCAGGTCTCGAAGGCCAGACTGTTCTTGCAGCAACCTCTCCGTTCTCGATATCCAGTTCAAGATCATATATCTGCTTCACCAGATCTGAATTCCATACAGACGGAGGTCCGGCTCCTATGCAAAAGGAACTCAAACGCTGTGGCACATCATCAGCACTGCGGCCCATCAACATTCCGTATCCGCCTCTGCGGTACACAACAAGAGCTCTGTCTCCGGCAACAATAACCGCAGCACTGCGGGTATCAAATGCTACCGGTCTTCCGAAGTAAGCACCTACCACCAGTACAATGGTTTCCATATAGCCGGATTCCCCAACCTTTACAGAAAGAGTATGAATTCCAGCCTCCATACCAGGCAGGTCAACAACGCAACTCTGATAGATATCGGAATTCAGAGAAACAACTCTAGAGTAGAATTCTCCGGAATCCACAGCATAACTAACAACCACAGACGACACTGAACCAAGCTTCTTCAATCCAAGTCGGATTCTTTTCAATCCCGGAGAGACAAATCTGACCATATGAGAGTGCAGAGCAACCTCTTCCACTCCCACCATTCCAATACCCAGTTCAAACCCGCTATCAGAAAGGCTCACCGTGAGTCTGTCAGCTGGTTCATATGGAGTTCTGGGAATTCTTACCGTCATTGGCTCCGCGGCAAAAGTATCAGCAGAAACAATGGAATGTCTTAGAGATTCTCCACTGTCTGAACTGACCTTATCACCGTCAAAACCGGAGCCGGTGAATGAAACAGAATACGGGCGGCCCACGAAAAACTCTGAAGCAGAATCAACAGACAACCCGGCACTGAATCCAGGATATTCCACCTTGGACGGGCATCTGCCTTTCTTGTCAAACTCCGCGACAAATGAATCCGTTCCCCGTTTGAACACATATCGGAATATCTCTCTGCCTGATTCCGTCTTCTCCACATCCGGCTCAACAAGAAGAGCTCTGTGGAAACACTTGTACCAGTCTTCACCATCAAGGAATTTAAGAAACTCATCTCTTCCCAGCAGGTAGGGAATGTAGTTCTGCATGTAGACCCTTGTCTCCGGTACCCAGAAGAAACCGGTCTTCTTGTACAGTGGCACGGCCTTCATGTTGGAAGACCATGTGTGCAGATCAATACGATTCATTCCAAAATCAACTGACCTGTTCACAGCATCAAGCAGCAGAGCTTTCCCGACTCCCATTCCGTGCATATCAGGAGTTACATTGACCAGATCCACATATGAGGCATCGGTCTCGCCTCCGTATGGGCTGGTTCTGCAGTAACCCACAACTCTTTCTTCAAGAAATGCCAGAACAGTGAAGAGCTTTCCAGAGCTCTTCTCCTCCTGTGCCACGCTGGACGCTGTAATATCCGAGGCGCCCAGGAATCCCGGCGGCCAGCCGGAACGGCTTTCCTTCCACATCTGTGCCACTGCATCAACATCAGAATCACAGAAATCCCGATAAACAATTTTAGAATTCATATAACCTCCATCATTAACGCTCTTATTTATATATTGGCGTTGTTGAACAAATATTTCACATTATGTCTGATAGCACAAAAAAGCCGATAAAGGCACTCACCCTGAGTACATTGCCTCTCAGACCATGCGCGGTTACCCACCTACCCTGTTATGATGATTGAAAAGTAGTCAGAATTTTTAAAAATCAGTATTCTGACCGGGAAGGCTAAAGTGCCCGACACCCCTGTCGGCTGAAGTATCTTTTGATCATTCAAAACCTCCCTTCATGATACCGATTGAGCATCGGCGGTTGAAAACTGTGAGTCAGCAACTGAAATATATAACTCAAAACATAAAATGCAAATTCCCAGTCTGTTCTCAGGAATCCGGTTTCAATCCGATCTATTCTTCATAACACATGTTACAGCATTGTGATAGAAGCACCTGTACCTGCGCTAAAGCTAGATCCTTGGATATTTTGCCTGCAAAAAGTTGCTATATTATCATCTTTTTACCTGCAAAAAGTTGTATTCTTTACACATTTTCAGTTGACATAAGTATGCTGAAGTGGCATACTCAAGCTATGAAACGCAAAGTAGAACACGAATTACAGCGATGGATGAAGAATCCGAACAGGAAGCCTCTGCTTCTTAAGGGAATCAGACAATCCGGAAAAACCTATCTTCTTCAACAGCTCTTCGCTTCCTCTTTTCCTGCAACACACTATTTTGATCTTAAAATGAATAGTACAGCCTGTGAAGCATTTCTGTCGGGCAATCTGGATCCTGAATACATTCTGCAGGAGTTGGAATTCATAGCTGGAACCACCATCGATCTAAGCAGAGAATTGCTTATTCTTGATGAGATTCAATCCTGCCCCCAGGCAATCACCGCTTTAAAATATTTTTGTGAATTTATGCCCGGCTCTTTTATTGCAGCTGCTGGTTCATTGCTTGGCGTGCATTTATCACAGGAACCATTTCCAGTGGGCAAGGTAGACATCATAAATGTAGACCCTTTGGATTTTAAAGAATTTCTGTATGCTACCGGAGAAGGGCGAGCAATACATTTTCTTGATAAAGCTTCTGTACGCAAGCCTCTGCCCCACACTGTTCACAAACGAATATGGCAGATCTATGGGCATTACCTTGCAGTGGGAGGCATGCCGGAAGCTGTTCAGGTTTACATCAATACTACTCAGAATGGGGAATGGACAGCATACAACGCAGTTCGCACTGTACAGGAACATCTGGTGGATGGCTGGATCTCAGACATAGCAAAACACTCAGGAAAGACAAATGCCCTCCATATAGAAAAAGTCTGGACCAGTCTTCCGTCTCAACTGGGAAGAGACTTTGATGGAAATGCAAATCGTTTCCGATTCAAAGGGGTTATTCCAGGCAGAAAGAGTTTTAGAGATCTTGAGGGACCCATATCCTGGCTCCAGAAGGCCCGAATGGTAAACCTTGTGCCTGTTGTTAACAGGGGTGAAACTCCCGTATCTGTCTGGGAGAAGCAATCCCTTTTCAAACTTTTCGTTCACGATACAGCCATTTTAAGATACATGGCGGGGATACCACTGAAGGAAACCAGAGTTTTCAATCCAGGTTTCTACAAAGGATGGGTTGCTGAAAACGCAATAGCACAAGAACTTGTTGCAAATGGCCTGAGGAAACTGCATTGCTGGGTTGAAAGAAACTCGGAAATTGAGTTTCTGCTTGACGGTGCTTCAGGAACAGTACCTGTAGAGGTTAAATCCGGCAGAAATACCCGATCGAAATCTCTCTCTATCTTCAGGAAAAAGTACAACCCGGATGTTTCAATAAAGCTTGGAGCATGGAATTTCTCTGAAGGTGACGGGGTGCTTCACCTTCCATTGTATGCAGCATACAAGATTCCGGAGCTAATCAGCTGAATGAACTGAGTTTCTTACAATGTCGCGTACGGTGATGATGTCGTGGGTTGGTTTTTGAATAACGGCACTGTCAAGAATGTGGAGAAGGGATTCTCTCTGCGCTGCCGGAGAGAGCTCATCTGGAATATCATCCCCAGCGGCCTGGATCATCTGCCAGAGATCAGAGACAGGCACAGCAGCATTCACCGGGTCTGATTCGTTCGAGATAATTCTCTGAACAACTTCTATACAGTTCCGTTTCTCCTGCACAGTGTCTGCCTGCTGAAAACGGATCCTCTGCAGCAGTGAATCATTCTCGGGCATGGGCTCCGACTTTTCCTGTTTCTCAATGATAGAATTTGATTCCATGGCAGCAATTTCCGCTTCCTGCAGCCTTCCAAGAAGAAAGAGAGTACGAGCCTTGTCTGCCAGAAAAATGTAGATGTAGTGGGCATAGCTCAGTTCCCGAAGAATTACAAGAGATTGATCAAAAGCACCCAGTGCCCGCTCCAGTTCACCTTTCCTCAGAAGGGCGATACCCATGTAGCCCAGAGCCTCTGCTTCTCCATAACGAACACCTGTTTCCCGGGAGGTATCAAGGTATCCCTGAAGCATGGTTACCGCTGTAGAGTAGTCTCCCCTGTCGGTTTTCAGTATTGCAAGCCCGCAGGAATGATACGAGATGTAATACCTGTCTCCAATCTCCCTTGCTATCTCCAGTGCCTCGGTGTAGATCATCTCCGCTTTCTCGAACTGGTACCGCTTATGAAACACTTCTGCAAGGTTTCCAAGGCTTACTGAATGCAACCGTTTGTTTTTGTACAGACGAGACAATTCAATTGCTTTCTCAAGGATCTGCTGCTTTTCATCAAGGTTTACAGCTGCACATGCCATATTGTTGTACACCTTTGCATTGCTCTCATCATCTTCTTTCATTTCTTCAAAGATCCGCAATTGCTTCTCGAACAGACTTCTGGCTTCAGTAACATGACCTGTCATAAATTTGATCGCTGCCAGATACCCTGTGGATTCGTAAATTCCCTTGAGGTATCCAAGCTCATTGTGAATTTCAAGTGCCTTCTTATTCATTTCCAGAGCTTTTTTCTGATCACCAAGGCGGGAGGTAAGCCAGGCCCGCATGCCTATTGCCTCTGCATATCTCTTCCTGTTCCCGGTGAACAGTGCCAGTACTTCAGTTTTTTGAGCAAGCACCACAGCCTCTCTGAGTCTTGCAAATATTCCAAGTATCTGTATTTCTTTCAGCATAACTGTTATGAGCTGTTCATTCTTGTCCGGCTGCGTCTCCAGAAGCTCCCTCAACTTCACTGCGTATTTGTAACTCAGTTTAATGTCACCGTTCTTTGAAGCTGCTTGAAGCACCTTGTCCAGATAAAAACAGGCAGACTCATGATCTTTTGCTTTCTCCCAGTGATATGCAAGATCAGGGAAAAAGGTCTCGTCACCAGGGTAGATATCCTCAATGGCACAGGCAGCAATACTGTGAAGCTTAACAAGCTCGCTCTCCAGCTGCATACTGTACGCTGTTTCACGAAGAAGAGAGTGCTGAAAGATGTAAACGATCTCTGAAACAGATGACCAGAGTTTTTCCCTGGCTCCGCTGGTGAGCAAAGGCTCAAGCTTCCTGCCGGTAAGCATTGCGGAAAGTATCATGGTGTTAAATTCAAATCCCAGGACTGATGCGGTTTTTGCAACCTGCTTCATCTCTCCGGACAGGCGGTCGATCCGTGCCATAAGAAGATCAACAATTCCTCTGGGGATCTCGTCGGGAGATGTGGACAGAATAACCAGATCATCCTTCTTGATCGTTGAACCGGATTCAGAGATATATACGGCATACTGCCGCAGATAGAACGGATTCATCCTGGAATGAGTTACAAGAAATTCTTGTAACTCCGGCCCCGGCTTCCCTCCCAGAATATCTTCAACCAGCCTGGGAAGCGACTGTGGTTGCAAAGGCCCCAGGTTGATAACAGGAAATTCTTTTTCAGAAGGAATTTCTATCACAGAACCATCATCACGGGTTCTGGCCGAAAGGGCAAGAACAATGGGAATATTCTCCAGATTCCTTGTTATGCTTCTTACCAGAGCTTCGGAACTGTCATCAAGCCATTGAACATCATCAACAACCAGAAAAAGAGGTTCAAGCTGAGCCATGCCAAGAAAAAATTCCCTGAGGGCTGTTATTGTATTTTCCTGTTTTCCTTCCGGCCCCACCTGATGGTAGAGGGATTCCGGGATGTCAATTCCCAGAAGCGCGGCAATAAATGATACAGTTCTTTCAAGTTCGTGTACTGCATGGGTATTAAGAACTTTCAATTCTGAACAAGTTCTCTGGAATAGCCTGTTGAAAATTTCGCAATTATCCTTTTCAGGCAAATCCTTTTTCTGCTGAAAATAGCCTCTGAGAAATGTGACAAATGGCCCGAAACTGCGCCTGATCACATCATCACATCTCAGATGTATCCTTCGAAATCCCCGGGTTTCCAGAATACAGCCAGCCTCCCAGAGCAGGTGAGACTTACCGGTTCCTGCCGGGGCTGAAACCAGAATAACACTCCCTCTTGATCCATCAGCTGTTTTCTCAGCCAGATCAGTAATTATCTTAAGTTCTTCTTCTCTTCCAAGAAGCTCCCCTTCATACGGGTGCCCCATTAATTCTATGACTTTCTTGTCCAGTTTAAAAATGTCAACTTCATCATTCATGCCCTTGACCCGTACAGAGATAGCCTTTCCCGGATTTGAAAGATCTTCAGCAACCTTGTCTGTTACAAAGATACCCGAAGTGTTCTCAAGCCTCATGATCCTTGCTGCAAGATTAACCTGACTTCCCAGCACCGTATAGGTTCCCATCTGAGGAAAGCCCAGAAAACCTGCATACACAGTTCCAGAGGAAACCGCTATTCTCATAGAACATTCAGACCTATTCTGAATCTGTCTGGCAAAGGTCAGAGCCCGTTCAAGATCTTTCTCGTGTGCTTCAGGAGCGCCAAACAAAGTCAGAAAATGAAATCCTGTGGAGTCATAATGAACTCCGTTGAAGAACCCTCCGGTCTCTACCGAAGACTGAATAACCTCGGAAGCCATTGATCGTATCTGATCCCGATCCTCACCCTGGAACACCGAAGGAGTGACAAACACGGAAAAAACTCTTCGGAACTCACCGTATGGCTCTGAGTTTAGCAGCTTTTCAGGGAAAAATCCGGTCTCGATTGTTCTGTCCGGGGCCCGTCCTCCCATTCTGTAGGAAGTTGCTGAAACATCACCGGCAGATGATCTTTTCCTGCTTCTGGAGTATCCTCCCTGGGGAGCCTTATCAAGGCGCTGGAAAGCTCTTCTGAATACATCTCCAGCAAAGAACCACCCTTTTCTCTCTCTTCCGAATATTCCCCAGTCTACTCTGCCCTGGCAGCTTCCAGCTCTGAATACGACTCCTGCATTTGAAGAAGCAGAAGACTGAGCAAGTCTTCTCATCATTTCTTCGGCGAAAGCATCTGTTACAGCAACTGATGTTCCTGGAAGTATTACCGCGAATGAATCTCCGCTGAAGCCGGAGACAAAACCCCCGCTACCGCGGATCACAGAGAGAATACCTCTTGTATAAATGTTGTTCATTTTATTTGAAAGGGTCACAGCACCGATGTTTCCCTGCAAGGAAAGCGACTCCGCCATGTTTGTGAAACCTGACACATCGAAAACAAAAACTGTTCCGGAGAATGATCCGGAAAGATTACCATCAGAAAAATTCAATGAGATCGGGCGGGGAACCAGATTAAGAATGACTCTTCTCCCTCCACTTTAACAACTGGTAGGACCAAGATATACCAAATTCACCGGCATTTTCATAGTATCAAACCTTCTGCTGCCGGCAATTCAGTCTTTGCCTGCGTGAAATACAGGTGAATAGTACTTCTGCTTTCCGGAAAAGCATGCAGACATTCTTATCGCGAATCTGGCTCGAATTCTTTACAGAACTACCAAATTGGAAGAAACCCGCTAAGGTGATCGATTTCAGCAAAAGAATTTTTCAAATCTTCACTCGTCTTTGCCAACTCAATATGCTTTTTGCAGTATACAGAAAAACCCCTGAAATCACCCTTCTATTTCAGGGATAAATGATATTGTCTCAAAACAGTCTTTTCTGAGACCGAACATCCAGCCGCTTTTTAACTTAAAAGCAGGAATACGAAAGATAATCCTTCTTTGTCAATGCAACGCAATTCCTGTCCCGCTGCTGTTCCGCGGAGTTCTCACGAGCCTGAGTCCAAACAGATGATTGGTAAAATCCTCTTCCGCGTAAACGCGAAAAGAAGATCTGCATTCGGAAAGATTCATGAACCAGCACCCGCCCCTTGCAATTCTGCGGGTTTCATTGGAATCAAGCCATTCGCTTCCGTCACACGGAGCCCCGGAATAGGAATCATGATAATGGTCAAGACACCATTCCCAGACATTTCCGTTCATATCAAAAAGTCCGAATCTATTTGGTTTTTTCTGA
>JAGLQD010000124.1 GCA_023136985.1 Candidatus Sabulitectum sp.
AGCCAGGCCTCTCTCCCCCCATCTTGTTTCGGCTTTCCTGTTCATTATGGTTTTACCACTATCTGCAAAATGCTCAGTCTTGTAGATCCACTTGTAAGGCTTGGAGAATTGTGATTTCTCTTCGATATAGTTAAGGGAGACAGAGTATCCGGCACCTTCATTTTGTGCTTCCATAAAAATGCAATCCGAGGGATTCAGGTTTTTAAAGGACGTTTTGTAAAGATCAGGAACGCCCGGTCGAACACCCCTGCGCATAAGTGACTCGTCATCCACTATGCCTGAAGCTGCTGCGGAAAGAACTCCCATTGCTTCAAGAATATTGCTTTTACCGCTTCCATTTGCCCCAATGAACACATTGATCTGCCCCAGCTCAATTGTCAGATCGGGGATGGACTTGAAAGCCTTTACTGTAAAAGATTTTATCATAAACATTTCCTTCGAAAGTGACTGTTGCTCCTCTGTATAAATAACCCATTCTCTTTTACCGGTAAAGGCTAACTCATATCATGTGCATTTTCGTACTTCAGAGATTTTGTGTTATGAATCACTCCACCGGCAGCAGAAACGAAGCAAGTTCTCGCGAGCTTTTGTAAATTACCAGAGAATTACTGCGGTGATCTCAGTGTCTCCTGGAATTTCGCCTTCAACATCGCCCATCTGCCACCAGTCACCCGGCTCCAGCATGAAAGAAAGACCTGATTCTTCCACAATAACAAGAGGGTCTCCACCGTCACCCCATACCACACCGTCAAATGAATAGTTGTTCTCAAGGTCATCATAGGAGGAACCTGTACCGATTCCTTCTTCTGTTTTGAACAGGCCGGAATAGATCTCGATCCTGTACACGGTCTGATCTCTTTCAGATATCTCCAGAATAACGGTTTCACCTGTGTTGAAAGTGAGTTCCAGGGCAGGGGCGGGCATTCCTTCGGTGAACAGATCGATCTCTTCAACTGTTACATTGCCGTACTGGAGAGCGAGTTCTTCAACTTTTTCCTGTGTTATCCCTATATGGAACAGCCCTGCATTTTCATTCTGAATGGTATAGAAAGCAGCGTCGTCAAGCACTTCTTCAACAATAGTTTCAGCCACAACTTCTGTGGTTGTTTCTGTGTTCTCGTTTGCTGATAGGGTAGCTGGAAGTTCCTCCTGTGCAATTTCAGTAACAGGGGTTTCGTCTTCTGCTCCGCATGCGAGAAGCAGAATTGCAGCTGTGATTAAAAAGAGTGATCTCATGGAATCTCCAGTTCTTTTGCAGTTGTAAAGAATGTATGTTAACTCTGAGGGCAGTACCTTTGCATCTCTTGAAACAATATAGCTATGCAGTAACACAGATACAACATTACAAATCATAGAGACACCGGAGGTTCAGATGTTATTTTCGTTTTCAGCAGTGATATTGTTTTCTGTTTTTCAGCTCTCTCCGGAGGAAGCTTCTTCAATAACTATCCCGCCTGGAGGCTATGCCTGGGCGGTCTGCTCTGATTCAACGGGATTCAGTGATATTGAAACAGTTAACACCATTGCGCCAGGTCCATTGCCGGGCCTCAGCGCTGTTCTGCCTGATTCAGCCCTGCAGGCTGTTCAGCTCAGTGCTGAATGGTTAAGAAGCGATCTTGCTGCAAAATTCACTGATCTTCTCTACCGGGAAGTAAATAATGAGATGCAGTCAGAAGCTACCCCTGCTTTTGCCGATGTGAACGGAGACGGGTTGCAGGATCTTGTTCTTGAAGCCGGTTCCGGCAGAAGAGTTCTTATTGCTCCGTTCTGGACAGAGATTACAGAGGTTCCGGAGGTTCTTGAATCCGGAAGATCTTACGATATGAACAATGACGGCAGTCCTGATTCTTCTTTCATGAGCCATGAAGGCGTTTTGACAATTTTCAGTGGAGATTCCATTCTTTTGAGAACTGAGGGGTTTGACCTGTCAGCGGTTACCGGTTCAGCCCTGGGAGATATGGATGGCGACGGTCTTGCTGATCTTGTTGTCTGTACTGAACCGGGCAATGTGCTTGTGTTCAGGAACATAGGCACTGTGGAAACCCCCTGCTTTCTTCCATTCTTTCAGGGAACCCGTACCATGTTTCCCATGAACCCCGGTGCTTTCAGCTCACCTGCGCTTTTTGCACAGGACGACTCTACTCTGGTACTGGCTGTTGGAACCCGGCAGGACGGTCTTAGCTTCTATTCTTCAGGTGCAGTAAATGATTCACCTCTGCGCAGCTGGTCTGCCATAAATACAGTTCAAGGCGGGAATTGTCCTCTTAACATATCTCCTGTGGCAGTGAACCTCTCCGGGGAAACCGTTCTTGTCTGCGGTACCCGTGATGGCATACTTTATGAAGCAGAGCCGTTCTCTGATTCGCTGGTTCTTCTGGATCTGCCGCCTGTTCCCGGTACATATCCCAATCTTGCAGTTGCCTTTGTGAACAATGACCAGTTTCCGGATCTTGTTGCAGGAACAATGGAGGGCGGGGTTTTCTTTCTTCCGGGGCTTGATGGCTGGTTCCACGGTAACTGGGCCGGGATAGAGGGCATACCATCTATTCCTTCCGGGGCTCCGGCTTCACATGGTAACCGGTTGATCTTCGGCACCGCAAACGGAACGATCCTCTGTTTCTCAAAGAATGAAAGCGGTGAATGGGTTGACTCTACAGAGGGCTCCGGATTCAGCTTGATCGATGTTGGAGAGTACTCAACGCCATATCTGTTTGATCTTGACGGTGATGGTCATGAAGAACTCGCAGTTGGAAATTCCACAGGTTCAACAGACCTCTATGAACAGAGTATAGATGGATCCGATAATTTCTTCTTTGAAAGTTTTTCATGGGGATTTGAACCCAACGGCGGTGTTGTGTCCATCGACTCGTATTACTCACGGTATTTTACCCCTTATTCGGTTTTGCGGTGTCCTTCAGGGGTATCCACAGTAAATGCGTTTGCCGCAGTGATCATAAGTGCAGATCTACGGTACAGGGATGAGATCGCATACTGTATTGCAAACACTCCTACAGATGTTCTTCTGGCAATGGAAGACAACGGTGATATTGATCTGCTTACAGTGAATGCCCGTAATGTGTATGACTCAGCTGAAAACCTCAGTTATGTCCGTCTGCTTGATTCGGAAGATGGCACTGTGTGTGAACTGCGAACAGCTGAGGGGTGGTTCGAGATATCCAGAGAAAATTACTACAGGTTTGTTGTTCACCCAAGAATACTCTTTGAGATCCCGGGAAGAATAGATGCAACATACTGGAATACACCATGGGATACTCTTGCACTGTCAGAAAGAGAGTACCTGAATTTTCAGCCGGACAGTCTTTACGGAGACACACCGGATCACCTTTTCTGGCGTGAGTTCATTCCTGCGGACAGTTCCCGGGGAAGAACTCTTGAACAGCGTATGGCAGGTGCTGAAACATACGGGGAAGCTGTTGTTCGTCTCTGCAATTTCCAGTCGCATTCACAACCGGGTGGGCTGATGTCTTTTGGGTACATGACCAATGATCTGCAGCCTCTGACCATCTACAGCAAGGCTTACGGCTCCTGTGGAGAACAGTCTATTCTTCAGACCGCACTCTGCCGCGCATTCTTTATCCCGGCATATGTTGTAGGTTGCCGCGGAGAGGATCATCAGTGGAATCAGTATCTTGATCCCGCCAGTGAACGGTGGAATCACTGGGACATAAACTACGGGATTTCAGGAATCGGCAATCTGTGGGTATCAGGTGAGGGTGTTGACCACAAAGGCAAAACGATCTCTACGATCACTGCCTTCGGACCTGAGGGAAGGCTCTGGGGCGTAACGGAATCTGTTCTTGCACCTGAGGGATCAGGTTACATGCAAGGGGATTCGGGATATACACGGACTGCCCGTGTAGAGGTTTCGGTCACTGACTCCGGCGGTATACCAGTTGGTGGAGCCATGGTTCTGGTCAGGTCGCACTGGGAGAATGCCAACTCGGTAACTGCTTTTGACTACACGGATGACTTGGGGGAATGCACTTTTCTTCTGGGATGGGAGCCCAACGGAGGGTATACTTTTGATATCATATCCGCTTTCGGTTCAACCGGCAGTTCAAACACTGGTTTCACAGAAGACAGCCTGTATGTCCTGAACTATATCGTGCCTTGCGCCGTACCCCAGAGGCAGGCAGTAGCTCTGCCGGGGTCGGGTCAGACAGTTCCTGTCACAGAAAGCTTGTATCCCGTTCCCTACTTCACAGGGTCCCTTTACTCCATAGGCAGTGAGAATGAAGATTTTCTTCATAACACTGACTGGATACCGTGGAGGCAGGAAGTATCCACCGGTGAAGTGTACTACATGGACGGAAGAAATTTCAGGGATTACAGGAACGGCCTGAACTGCAGTGCAGTGGGGGATCCATTCATACCGGTTACCGGTGACAGCTGCTATGCAGTTCTCGATAACAGGAACAGCATGTTTACATGGCGTGAGTGGGAGTTCACCATACCTGGCTCGATCAACCCTGTTTCTAACAGAGATCAGCAGTGGCTGGACAATCGGTCCACCACAAGAGTTCCTGTGGCCGGGCTCTGCATTCAAGAGAGCCTGATCAGTTCTGAAGACAGCAGCTCGCGCTGGATCCGCAGTTATCTCAACATGGATATTCAACAGGACGATCCGGATGATCCACTTTCCTCCTCAGTTGTTATTGGTCCCTTCAGAGTTCCTGCAGGAGAGCGGAGTATGAGTATTGAAACCGCTTCCATTCAGCCGGGGCTTGATCTCGATCTTTTCCTCTTCATGGACAGGAACGGAAACAGGATTGTTGACGGTATGTCAGAGCTTCACACAAGGTCGGCATCACCAACCTCAAGCGAATTGATATCTCTCACAGAGCCTGATCCTTCAGAAGTTTTCTGGATATATCTCCACGGCTGGAAGGTTGAACAGGATAGGGGAATAATTGATATGGGGCTCTCTTTTGAGCCTGAGATGCTCTCTGTTCATTCTCTGAGTCCCACAGGCTATCAGAAGACTCTTCCCGAGACATTCAGCTTCTCAACAGAGGAAACATACAGCGCAGGGGATATCTATCTGCAGTCCGGAGAAACTGTGATCTATCCTGAAAAACAGCAGGACTTCTGGCGTTTTGAACCTGCTTCCGCATCTGAGTTCTTTGCTGACAGCACGGTGAAGCTCCTGGAAAGTGGTGGTGATCTCATCGAAGAACTCCAGTGGATCTTCATGCTGGACAGCGTTCTTCCTGAGTTTTCTATCCATTCAGACGGGATGGACCACAGCACCATGCAGGGAGTGGTGGAAGTCACCTGTGAAGATGATCTTTCCGGAGTTGCAGGAGTCACACTGACAGTGGATTCTCTTGAGAGCCAGAAGCTGGTACTCAGGGGAGATACGCTGTGGAACTGCACAGTTGATTTCCTGCCTTTTCAGGGGGAAACAGTTTCCATTGAAATTTGTGCAGTAGATTCTGCAGGAAACGAGACCAGAGAATCTTTCGAAATGAGTTCTGTCTCCAGACCGGAAGTTGTATTCAGTTCGATCTATCCAACTGGAACTGTGTACGATCACACTCCGGTTCTTCAGGTACTGGCTGATTTTGAGAACCCGGTATCAGGATGGACCGCTACAGCCAAGCTTGCAGGAGAGTTGCTGGAACCGGTGATTGACGGAGAAATGATTCAATTCCTTGTAAACGAATTTCTTCCTGATGGAGAACACAGAGTAATGGTAAAGATTCAGGGTCCGGACGGGGAGATCATTGGAGAACATGGATGGGTCTTTACCGTGGGAACTATGACTGTAACCAGTTGACTTCCTGCAAGAGTCCTTCTTCAAGAGAGACGGAGGGCTTCCAGCCCATCTCGGTAAAGGCTAGTTCAGTTGATGCCCATGTGTCAGGCACATCCCCCAGTTTGCTTTCCGAGAAATCGATCCGGATATCTCTGCTCATGACTTTTGCAAGGGTTTCAATGGAGTGAAGCAGTGTTACCCTGTTGCCGCCGCCAAGGTTCATGGCAAGCCCTTTTGTGGAGTTTTCGGCAAGCATCAGGCCGTTAACGATGTCATCCACAAAGGTGAAGTCTCTGGTCTGACCGCCGTTACCGAATACGCCAATCGGTTTCCCTTCAAAGGCTGCTCTTATGAACAGGTTGAAAGCCATGTCCGGTCTCTGCCGCGGGCCGTATACAGTAAAGAATCTTAGACTTGCAGAAGGCAGACCCATGTTGGCAGTGTACAGTCTGACCAGATTTTCCGCTGCCAGTTTGGTCACTCCGTAGGGGGAGTGGGGTATTGGTACGGTCTGGTCTTCTTTCATTGGCAGAACTGCGGGAACACCATAAATTGACGAGGAAGATGCGTAGACAAAATTCTTTATTCCGCCTCTGGAATGAGCCCACTCAAGAAGATTCTGGGTGGCGTCAATGTTGTCTCTTGTGTAGATGCGAAAGTCGCTGCCCCATGATTTCCTTACGCCTGCCTGTGCCGCCAGGTGATAGACCACCAGTTGATCAGATTGGGTAATGAAGTCATTCAGAAAAGAAAGATCCGATGAGAGGTCTTTTTCTATAAGGGTAAATGCTGGATTTCCCAGGGCTGCGGAAATATTGCGATTCTTTATGTTTACATCATAATAATCTCTGAAAATATCAATACCCACAACAGAGTTACCCTCTGCCAAGAGCCTGTCTGTGAGTGTGCTGCCTATGAAGCCTGCACATCCGGTCACCAGATATTTTTTCATCTATTCTCCGCTGTCCTCAGTGATGCACCAGTTAGCCTGCCCTTTGTTGTTCAGGTGAAGAAGGTAGCGCATGGAGCCTACTTTTATAGCCACAGGCAGAAAACCCGGGCCGAAAGGCGCAAGAGCGGTGAACTGGCCCGGTTCCGGAAGGGAATCCAGAACAAGATCTATATGAGGTTTGGGTACCGGGTTCGTGGGGTACTCGGTCATATGGGTAATAAGAAGCTCCCGGAGGGTCAGCCAGTCGGTTCCCTCGTAGGCAAAACCTGCAGCACGGTAGTGTCCGCCGGCACTGGAAAAAGTATCCTTCATGCTTACAAGGAAGCCTGCCATATTCCAGTCGCCAATAGATCTGGTATCACCGGCAAGTTTTCCGTCTTCCCGCCGGGTAACAATTATCGTGCCCCTGCGGTAGATCTTACAGAGCCTGCTGGCCAGTGTTCCGCCCATTCCTCCAGGCATATCCTCAAGAAAAAC